>NZ_JBHWZO010000005.1:0-59305 GCF_042728455.1 Promicromonospora sp. NPDC060204 | reverse complement strand
CGCTTTCGAGCGGGTGAAAGCGAAGAAACCCGGGCCTCAAAGGGAAGGGTGGGTCGGGCGGCGGGCGGGTAACGGCTGGGCCACAGGCCTGGCGCTGATGCCTACCGACCGGTTGGATGTGCGGTCATGAGGATCAGCAGCCTGGCGGGCGCCAGGATCGCAGTGGCCGCGGCGTTCTTCGCGCAGGGCTTTGTCTTCATCAGCCTCACCACCCGGCTGCCGCGGTTCCTGGACCGGTGGGGGCTGGACGAGGTGGCGCTCTCGCTGCTGCTGCTCATGATGGTGCTGCTCGCAGGCGTCGGGTCGCTGGTCGCCGAGCGGGCCGCGCACCGCGTCGGCAGCGCGCCGATGCTCCGGCTCGGGCTCGGGCTGATGGTCGTCGCGGTCCCGGCGATCACCCTGGCGCCGGCCGTCGGCTTCTTCGTCGGCGGGGTCGCCCTCTACGGGATCGCGCTCGGCCTGGTCGACGCTACCTCCAACATGCAGGCCGTCGACCTGGAGCACCGGTACGGCCGCCCCATCCTGCCGTCGTCGCACGGCTACTGGACCACGGGCGGCATCATCGCCGCCGCGATCGCCCTGGCCACGGGACACCTCTCCCCCGCCGTCGGCGCGTTCGTCGCGGTGGTCCCCGCGGCGATCGCGTTCGCGCGGTTCGTCCCGCGCGTCGCGGCCGGGGCGGACGGCGCCCACGGGGTCGACGTCGCGCCCGGCCTCGTGCCGACCGGCAGCGGCACGCAGAGCCTGAACCCGGTCCCGGCGCCGGACGCCGCCCCGATCCCGTGGAGGCCCATCTGGCTCGTGGGCGCCGGGCTGGTCGTGTTCTACATGGTCGACACCACTGCCTCGACCTGGGGCCCCGTCTACCTCGCGCGCTCCTTCGACGCGCCCGGCAACCTCGTGGCCCTGGCGACCTTCCCCTACCTGGTGACGTCGATCATCGTGCGGCTCGCCGGCGGACAGCTCGTGACCCGCTTCGGCGTCGTCCCGCTGCTCCGGATCGGGTCGGTCGTCGCCTGCGGGGCGCTGACGCTGGTGGCGCTCGCGCCGACCTGGCAGGTCGCCGTCGCCGGGTTCACGGTGCTCGGCGCGGCGGTCGCCCTGGTGGCGCCGCTCAGCTTCTCGGCCGCGGGCCGCATCGCGGCGGGTTCGGCGGGCAGCACTGGTTCGGCGAGCGCGGCGGGTTCGGCGAGCAGCGCGGCGGACGGCGGCACGGCGGGCGCTCCGGCAGACGGCCCGGCACCCGAGCCCGACCGCGCCCGTACCGACGCCGTCATCGCGCGGTTCAACCAGTTCAACTACGTCGGCGCGCTGCTCGGGGCGGTGCTCACCGGCTTCGTGGGCGCCGACAACCTGCGCCTCGGGTTCGCCCTGCCCGCCGTCCTCGTGCTGGCGCTGGTGCCGCTCGCCCCGGCGTTCGCGCGGGGCGCGCTCAACCGTCGGTAGATCAGCCGTCCGTAGCTCAGCAGTCCGTAGCTCAGCCGTCCGTAGGCACCCCGACGGCGGTCACCTCGGTGGTGCCGTCCTCCCACAGGCGCAGCACCGACAGCGACGCGGGCGGCACGCGCAGCCGCGCCCAGTACGAGGCCGGCGCCCCCAGCGCCTGCCCGACGGCGGTACGGATCTGCCCCGCGTGCCCCACCACCACGACCGTGCGGTCCACGCCGCCCGCTAGCAGCTCGGTGAGGCCGTCCCAGACGCGGGCGCCGACCTGCGCGTAGGACTCGCCGCCCGGCGGCACGAAGGTGCCGGTCGAGTGCCACTGGGCCAGCTCGCCCGGCCAGCCCTGCTCGATCTCTGCGGCGGTACGCCCGTCCCACTGCCCGAACCGGCTCTCCGCGAACCGGTCGTCGGTGCTGACGTGCAGCCCGAGGCGACGTCCGACGGCGGACGCCGTCTCCTGGGTGCGCACCGTCGGGGAGGCGACGAGCGCAGTCGGACGCGGCAGGTCCGGCCAGAGGCCGCCGCCGCGCATCCCGCCCGACGAGGCCGCCCCGGCCCGCGGCGCCCGCCCGATGCGGAACACGGCGTCCGCCGCCTGGGCGGCCTGGAGCCGACCGCGGGCGCTCAGCGACGGGCCGGGCGCGTCCGAGCCGGAGTAGACGCCGGCCTCCGTCAGCGGGGTCACGCCGTGCCGCACGAGCACCACGGTGAGCGGGACGGCGTCGTCGAACCGCGTGGGGATGCCCGAGGGACGCACGTGCGTGTCGAGGCCGGGCGCCTCGCTCATGCTTGATTCATCCGGTGGGTCGTGCAGCAGCTCGTCCAGCAGCTCATCCGGCGGCTGCGCCCGTCGTCGACGCGACGCGCACCAGGATGCGACCGCACTCCTCGCAGCGCACCACGGCGTCGGGCGCCGCGCTGCGGATCTTGTCCAGGTCGACCGGCGGCAGGTCCATGCGGCAGCCGTCGCAGCGGTTGCCGTTCAGCACAGCCGCGCCCGTGCCGCCGAGCTGCGCGCGGAGCTTCTCGTACAGCGCCACCAGGCCCGCGTCGAGGCCCTCGATCGTGGACGCGCGGCTGGCCGCGAGCGCCGCGACCTGCGCGTCGACGTCGGCCCAGCCCGCGTCGCGCTCGCCCTCGACCTTCGTCTTCTCGGCGACGAGCTCGTCGTTCGCGGCCTCGACCTTGGCCAGCGCGTCCTCGTGCGCCTCGAGGCGCTCCATGACGTCGAGCTCGACCTCCTCCAGCGCGGCCTGGCGGGCGGCGAGCGAGCGGAGCTCGTCGGTGAGCGCGACGGCGTCCTTGGCGGTCACGCTGCCCGTGTCGAGCCGCTGCTGGTCGCGCGCTGCGCGGTTGCGCACCTGCTCGACGTCGCTCTCCGCCTTGGTGAGCTCGCGCTTCAGGTCGGCCACCCGGGTCCGCGACTCGACGAGCGAGGCGCGCAGGTCGGCGATGCGGCCGTCGAGCTCGGTCAGCTGCGTGAGCGCGGGAAGGCTCTTGCGCGTGTGCGCGAGCTGCTGAGCGCGGGTGTCGAGCGCCTGGACCTCCAGCAGCCTGCGCTGGTCTTCGGGTGGTGCAGTAGCCACGGGAGGCGTCCTCTCGGTCGTGATCTGGGGGTGGTCCAACGCTACCCCGCGCCCGACGTCCCGGGCGCACCCGGACGGGGTGCTCAGCGGGACGGGATCTGGCCCGTCCAGGGGTCGGTGACCAGCTCGCTGACGCGTGCCTCGACCGCGAGGCCGTCGGCCGCGAGCGCCGCGCCGAGGTCCTCGACGGCGTAGCGCAGCCAGGGCCACTCGCTGGCGTAGTGGGCGGTGTCCACGAGGAAGGGGGTGCCCGCCGGTCCGGGGGCGCCGGCCGCGCGAGACTCGAACTCGGCGCGTTCGCGCAGCTCGGAGGCCGGGTGGTGGCGCAGGTCGGAGGTGACGTAGACGTCGGCGGCGGCCGCGCGGACGGCGTCGAAGTAGCCGTCGCCGGACCCGCCGAGGACGGCGGCCGTGGTCACCGGGGCGTCCGGGTCGCCGGAGAAGCGGATGCCCTGGCCGGTGGCGGGCAGCGCGGCAGCGACGCGGCGCGCGAAGCCGGCGAGGGTGGTGGGCTCGGCGAGGCGGCCGACGCGGCCGATGCCGCGGGCGGCGGCGGTCCCCTCGCTGCCGTCGGTACCGGGGGCGCCGCTCACCTCGAGCGGTCGCCGGTCGGTGATGCCGACCAGGTCGGCGAGGGCGTCGGCGACCCCGCGCGGGGCTGCGTCGGCGTTGGTGTGCGCCACGTGCAGGGCGCAGCCGCCGGTGAGCAGCCGGTGCACGACCGACCCCTTGAAGGTGGTGGCGGCCACGGAGCTGACGCCGCGCAGGAACAGCGGGTGGTGGGTGACGAGCAGGTCGGCGCCCCAGTCGAGGGCCTGGTCGACGACGGCGGACACCGGGTCCACCGCGAACAGCACCTTACGGACCGGGGCGGCCGGGTCGCCGACCACGAGGCCGACGGCGTCCCAGCCCTCGGCCGTCGACGGCGGGTAGAGGCCGTCGAGGGCGGCGACCACCTGCGCCAGCGTGGGAGGTGCGTCGGGGGCGGGGGCGTCGCTGCTGCTCACGCGGTGCAGCGTAGTACGGGCTCCGGAACAGGGCCGGGCGGCCGGACAGGCAATCGACGGCCGCAGGATGACCGGTGCGCCCCGTTACGCCGGAAACGCGCTCTGACCTGGGCGTTTATCGTGCCGCTCACCGAGCGGACGGGCCGTGACCTTGCTACGGTCCTTCACTTATGGGGGATACCGTCGAGCACCGCCTTGGCGGTCCATTGACCATGCGCGCCAGGCTGACCGCTGCCGTCCGCGAGCGCGTCGACATCCGCGATCTCATGCCGTCGCGCGCCGACTACGACCTGCGGCCGCGCACGTTGCGCTCCGATCTGCTGGCCGGCATCACGGTGGGCGTCGTCGCCCTGCCGCTCGCGCTCGCGTTCGGCGTGAGCTCCGGCGTCGGGCCGGCCGCCGGGCTCGTGACGGCGGTCGTGGCCGGCATCGTCGCCGCCGTCTTCGGCGGGTCGAACCTCCAGGTCAGCGGCCCCACCGGGGCCATGGCCGTGGTCCTGGCGCCGATCGTCGCGCAGCACGGCGTCGGCTCCGTCGCGCTGGTGACCCTGCTCGCGGGCGCGCTCGTGCTCGTGTGCGGGCTGCTCCGGCTGGGCCGTGTGGTCACCTACATCCCGTGGCCCGTCGTCGAGGGCTTCACGCTCGGCATCGCCGCGATCATCTTTCTGCAGCAGGTGCCGGCCGCCGTCGGCATCGCCGCCGAGACCGGGCACAACACCCTGGTCACGGCGGTGCGGTCGGTCGGTACCGCGCTCGGGTCGGGCAGCCCGGCCGACGGCGGACTGCCCACCTGGGTGTGGACGCTCGGGGTCGTGGCCGTGGTCGCCGCCGTCATGCTCCTGCTGCCGCGCGTGGCCAGCGCCCTGCCCGCGTCGCTGGTCGCCGTGGCCCTGGTGACGCTCCTGGCGGGAATCTTCGACGCCCCCGTGCCGCGCATCGGTGAGCTGCCCAGCTCCCTGCCGGTCCCCGTGCTGCCCGACGCGACCCCGGACGCCGTCCGCGACCTCGTGGGCGCGGCCGTCGCCGTGGCGGCGCTGGCCGCGATCGAGTCGCTGCTGTCCGCCCGCGTGGCGGCCACGATGAGCGGCGCCCAGGGCCGGACGACGACCTACCACCCCGACCGGGAGCTCGTCGGGCAGGGGTTCGCGTCGCTGGCCAGCGGCGTGTTCGGCGGCATCCCCGCAACGGGCGCCATCGCGCGGACGGCGGTCAACGTGCGCTCCGGGGCGCGCACCCGCCTGGCCGCCGTCGTGCACGCGCTCGTGATCCTCGCCGTCATCTACCTGGCCACCGGGCCCGTGGGGCACATCCCGCTGGCCGCGCTCGCCGGGGTGCTCATGGTCACCTCGTTCCGCATGATCGGCGCCTCGACCATCCGGTCGGTGCTCACCTCCACCTGGCCCGACGCGCTCACGTTCGTGGTCACCGCCGTGATCACCGTGGCCTTCGACCTCATCGACGCCGTCCAGATCGGCCTGCTCGTCGCCGCGTTCTTCGCGCTGAAGGCCGTGGCGGGCGCCGCGGCGGTGCACCGCGAGCCCCTGCCCGGCGTCGCGCACGAAGGTGACGAGCGCATCGCGCTGTTCCGGCTGGAGGGCGCCATGTTCTTCGGCGCGTCCGACCGGATACTGAGCGAGGTCACGGCGATCACGCACGGCGAGCGCGCCGGGCCGGGCGGGGCGGGCGGACCTGAGGACGAGCCCTGTCTGCGCGAACCCGTCGACGTCGTGATCCTGTGGCTCTCCCACCTGCAGCTCGTGGACGCCACCGGCGCGCGGGCCCTGGCCGATCTCGTGCTGGAGCTCGAGCAGCGCGACGTGACCGTGCTGGTCAAGGGGATCCAGCCGCAGCACCGCAAGCTCCTGGAGGCGGTGGGCCTGAACCGGATGCTGGCGCACGAGAGCCACCTGTTCACCGATCTGCCCGCCGCCGTGGAGCACGCGAGGTCGCATGTGCCCGCGCCGCTGACGGCATAGGCTCGGACGGTGACCGAGTCAGCATCCTCCCCAGCGCCCCGTATGAACGTCGAGTCCTTCAACCTCGACCACCGCGCCGTCGCCGCGCCCTACGTGCGCCTCGCGGACCGCAAGCAGCTCCCGCACGGCGACGTCATCGTCAAGTACGACGTGCGCTTCACCCAGCCCAACGTCGCGCACCTGGAGATGCCGACGGTGCACTCCCTGGAGCACCTGTTCGCGGAGCACTCGCGCAACCACTCCGACGCCGTCCTGGACTTCTCCCCCATGGGCTGCCAGACCGGCTTCTACCTGATGCTGCAGGGCGAACCCGAGTACGACGACGTGCTCGCCCTCATCGACGCGACCCTGCGCGACATCGTCGCCGCCTCCGAGGTGCCGGCCGCGAACGAGGTGCAGTGCGGCTGGGGCGCGAACCACACCCTGAGCGGCGCGCAGGAGGCGGCGTCCGCCTTCCTGTCCGCGCGCGGCGTGTGGTCGGAGGTCTACGCGAAGGGCGCGCCGGGCGAGGCCTCGGCCGCCGACGCCGCCGCCCGTGACGCCGCGGCCCGCGAGGCTGCCGCGCGCGACGCCGAGGCTGGCCTGCAGCGGGAGGGTTCGCCGCTGCCTGGAACTCCGCTGCCGGGGACGCCGCTGCAGGGCTCGCCGGTGTCGCCGGAGCAGAACGGCGGGGCCAACCGGTGAGCGACGGGCCTGTCGCCGCTGTCCCTGGTGCCGTCGCCCCCGTCGCCGTCGTGCTCGTCGCGATGGACGACGAGGCGGCGCCGTTCCTCTCCCTCGCATCCGACGTCGGGGAGCCCGAGCGGGTCGGCCTCGCCGAGCAGCGCACGATCACGCTGGCCGGCCGGCCCGTCGTCCTCGTGCGTACCGGCATCGGCTTCGTCAACACGACGGCCGCGGGCACGGGCACGATCCTCCGGTACGGCACGGGTGTGCCCCTGATCAGCGCGGGCAGCGCCGGCGGCCTCGCAAAGGACGTCGCCGTGGGCGACGTCGTGCTGGGCGCCCGCCTCGTGAACGCGGACGCCGACGCCCGCGCCTTCGGCTACGTGCTCGGCCAGGTGCCGGGCATGCCCGAGGCATACGACGCCGCCCCCGCGCTCGCCGACGCCGTGCGCCGTGCCGCGACCACGGTCGACGACCAGGTGCTGCGCGAGGGCAGCATCGGGTCCGGCGAGAAGTTCGTGACCACCGACCTGGCGCAGCAGCTCCGCTCCGACTTCCCCGACGTGCTCGCCGTCGACATGGAGTCGGCCGCGCTGGCGCAGCTCTGCCACAACTTCGGCGCGGACTTCGTGTCGGTGCGTGCCGTCTCCGACCTGTGCGCCCCCGACGGCACCGAGTTCCGCACCCACGTGGACGACGCCGCGCACCGGTCCGCCGAGGTGGTCACGGCCGCGATCGGACTGCTGGGCGGCTGACGGCGGCGGTCTCGGCGGCGGGCTCGGCGGCGGGCTCGCGGGCGGCCGGCTCGCGGGCGGCGGCGTCCGTCTCGCGGGCCGCGGCGCCCGTCTCGCGGGCCGCGGCCTGGAGCTGCGCGACGGCGTGGGCGATGAGCGCGGCCCGGCGCCGGTCGTGGCGGGCGTGCACGACGATGCGTCGTGCGACCGTGGGCCGCACCACCGGCCGGGCGACGAGGCCGTCGGGCAGGTCGGTGACCGCCAGGAGCGGGAGCACCGTCACCCCGACCCCGGCGAGCACCAGTCGGAGCGCCGCCCGGTGGTCGTCGAGCCGGGCGGCGTAGCGCGGCGTGAAGCCCGCGGCGCTGCACGCGGTCAGGACGATCTGCCCGATCGGGCTGTCGTAGATGTCGTAGTCGATCCAGGGCTCGCCGGCGAGGTCCCGGAGGCTGACCGCGGGGGCGGCGTCGGGTCCCATCTCGGGGCTGATGCCGGGGCCGGCCCCGGGACCGGCTTCGGTACCGGCAGCGAGCGGGTGGTCGGCCGGGAGCACGGCGACGAAGCCCTCGACGGTGAGCTCGTGCCGTCGGTACCCGTCGAGGTGCACCTCGGCACCGCCGGCGGGCTCGGTCCGGACGTCGAGGTCCGGCCGCCGTCGTCCGCGCCCGTCCACGGGCTCGTTCAGGCTGATCTCGACGGTGAGGTTCGGCTGGAGCTCGCGGACGCCCTGCACGACGGCGGGCATCCACTGCTCGGCGGCCGAGGCGAAGCAGGCGACGGCGAGGTGCTGGCCCTGGCCGCTGCGGAGATCCGCCACGACCCGTTCGAGGAGGCCGAAGTCGGCCAGGAGCACCTGGGCCTGGTCCGCCAGGTGGCGCGCGTCGTCGGTCGCGACGATGCCACGACCCTGCTTCTCGAACAGGACCAGCCCGGTCTCGCGCGCCAGGGCGGTCATGTGCTGGCTGATCGTCGCGGGCGAGTAGCTGAGGTTCCGGGCCGCCTGGTTGATGGAGCCGGCCGCGAGGACCGCCCGCAGGATCTCGAGCCGTCGGGGATTGAGCATGACGCGACTGTACGGGGATGACGAACGGTCACGCGGTTTTGTTTGCTTGTCCTGATCCTTTCGCGCGATCGAAGATGGCCTTCGGCTCACCATGAAGGACGGCGATCGACATGACGTTCCAGGACGAGGCGGACCGCCTCCTGATCCGCTACGGCCCGAGCTTCAGCCCGCGGCTGATCGAGCGCGCCGCCGGCTCGTACGTGTACGACAGCGACGGCACGCCGATCCTCGACTTCACGTCCGGGCAGATGAGCTCGATCCTCGGGCACGCGCACCCGGACATCGTCGCGACGGTGTCGTCGTCGGTCGCGTCGCTGGACCACCTGTTCAGCGGCATGCTCAGCGCCCCCGTGCTGGGCCTGGCCGACCGGCTGACCACGACGCTGCCCGCCGGCCTCGACAAGGCGCTGCTGCTCAGCACGGGCGCGGAGTCCAACGAGGCCGCGATCAAGCTGGCCAAGCTCTACACCGGCCGCTACGAGATCGTCTCGTTCGACCGCTCGTGGCACGGCATGACGCAGGGCGCGGCGTCCGCCACGTTCTCTGCGGGGCGGCGCGGCTACGGCCCGCCGACGCCGGGGAACCTCGCCCTGCCCACCCCGAACGCCTACCGCTCCCCGTTCCGGCACGCCGACGGGTCGTACGACTGGGAGGCCGAGCTCGCGTACGGCTTCGCCCTGGTGGACCAGCAGTCCGCCGGCAGCCTGGCGGCGTGCGTCGTCGAACCCATCCTGTCGTCCGGCGGGATCATCGACCTGCCGCCCGGGTACCTGCGCCGCCTCAAGGAGCTGTGCGAGGAGCGCGGGATGCTGCTCGTCCTGGACGAGGCGCAGACCGGCCTTGGCCGCACCGGCACCATGTACGCGTTCGAGCGCGACGGCGTCACGCCCGACATCCTGACCCTGTCGAAGACGCTCGGCGCCGGGCTGCCGGTGGCCGCCGTCGTCACCAGCGCCGAGATCGAGCAGGTCTGCTATGACCGCGGGTTCCTCTTCTACACGACGCACGTCTCGGACCCGCTGGCGGCGGCCGTGGGCCTCACGGTCCTCGACGTCATCGAGCGCGAGGGCCTGGTCGAGCGCGCCGCACGCCTGGGCGAACAGCTCACCGGGCGGCTGCACGCGCTGCGCGACGCCTACGACGTGGTCGGCGACGTCCGCGGCCGCGGGCTGCTGCAGGGTGTGGAGCTGGTCCAGGACAAGGTGACCAAGGCCCCCGCCGACGCGCTCGGCAACGCGGTGACCTCGGCCTGCCTGGACCGGGGCCTGCACATGAACATCGTGCAGCTGCCGGGGATGGGCGGCATCTTCCGGATCGCGCCGCCGCTGACGATCAGCGAGGACGACCTGCACGGGGGTGTGGACATCCTGGAGGCGTCGCTCAAGGCCGTGCTGGACAGGTAGAGCTGGACCGGTAGAGCTGGACCGGGATCGGCGGACTGGCGGTCAGCCCTTGGCGTCCGCGTAGCTCTCGGTCACGGCGACGCTGAGCGGGAAGTCGACGGGAAAGTCCCCGAACAGCAGGCGGCCGGCCTCGTCGGCGGCGTCCCGCACCTCCTGCGCGACGACGTCGGCGAGCGCCGCCGGGGCGTGCACCACGATCTCATCGTGCAGGAAGAACACCAGGTGCGGCCGGCGGTCGAACGGCGTCGGGGCGAGCCCGGGGACGCCGCCGGAGGCGTCCTCCCCGAGCGCCCAGAGCCGACGACGGATGGACGCGATCCAGCACAGCGCCCACTCCGCCGCGGTGCCCTGCACCACGAAGTTCCGGGTGAACCGGCCCCAGGACCGGGTCTGGCTGCGGGCGCGGGACTGGGCGTCGGCGCCGGCGTCCTCGTCGAACGCGGAGCCCTGCACGGCGGCCCAGGACTCGCCGGGCAGCGGCGAGCTGCGGCCGAGCCGGGTGGTGACCACCTCGCCCCGCTCCCCCGCCCGGGCCGCACGTTCGACCAGGTCAATAGCCTGCGGAAATGCCCGGGCGAGCCGCGGCAGCACCTGGGCGCTGACGCCGGTCGTGCCGCCGTACATGGCGCCGAGCATCCCCACCTTGGCGTGCTCGCGGGAGTCGACGGCCCCTGTGGCGACGATCCCGGCGTACATGTCGGTGCTCGCGCCGTCCTTGGTGCGGCCGGCGGCGGCCATGCGCTCGTCGCGGGCCAGGGCGGCCAGCACGCGCGGTTCGAGCTGGGCAGCGTCGGCGACGACGAAGGTCCAGCCGGGGTCGGAGACCACCGCGCGGCGCACGTTGTGCGGGAGCTGGAGCGCGCCGCCGCCCGTGCTGGCCCAGCGGCCGGTGACGACGCCGCCCACGACGTACTCCATGCGGAACCGGCCGTCGGGCGCCCAGGTGTCGAGCCAGTTCCAGCCGTTCGCGGTGTAGAGGCGGTAGAGGCTCTTGTACTCCAGGAGCGGCGCGATCACGGGGTGGTCGAGCTTCTCCAGCTCCCACTTGCGCAGGCTGCGCGAGCCCACGCCGGCGTACTCCATGGCGCGCAGCAGGTCCTGGTGAGAGTCGGGGTTGAGCGTGGGCGGTGCGTCCAGCGCGGCCCTGATCTGCTGGGCCAGCGCTTCGAGCTTCGCGGGCCGCACGCCCGGCCGGGGCCGCGGGCCGAGTGCGTCGGTGAGGATCTCGTCGTGGATGTCGCCGCGCCACGGGAGGCCGGCGTGGTGCATCTCGGCGGCGGCCAGCGCGCCCGCGGACTCCGCCGCGAGCAGGAGCCGGAGCCGTCCGGGGTCGGTGCTGTCCTTGATCGCGAGGAGCTGGGCGGCCAGCTCCGTCACAGGGTCGAGCGGGTCGGCAGGGTCGCCCTCTGCGGCGCCGGCCGGGCTGGTGGTGGCGGGTGCGCTCTCGCCGAGGTCGAAGAGCGCCTCGGCGCCGGGGTGCCGGTCGGGCCGGACCAGCGCGGCCGCCGTCGGACCGCCCGGAGGCGGGATGGGGGTGAGCCGGTCCCAGGCCGTCGGCCCGGCCTCGGCGAGCGCCGTGTGCGCCGACAAGGCCGAGGCACGGAGCACCGTATGCGCGAGCCGGAGGTCGTGCGCGCGGTCGACCCGGACCCCCTCGGCAAGGAGGGCGGGGTACCAGCCGTTGGTGTCGTCCCAGGTCCAGCGGACGTGAGCCGCCTCGTCGGCAGCCACCTCCTGGGCCAGGGCGGACGTCTCGACGACCCGCGGCTCTCCCTCGGGCACGCCCGTGTCGGACACCGGCCGCAGGCCGATGCCGGAGCCGTCCCGCGAGACCACCGTGTGCATGGGCCCAGTCTGCCGTGCGCCACTGACACTCGGCCGACGGGATGGTCCCGGGCGGCCCGAGGCTGCCCATGAGTTATCCACAGATCGTAAATCTGCCTAGAAGCACGTACGGATGTTCTATATCGTCCATCGTGTCGCCGGCACCAGGCCGAGCGTCGGATCGAGGGGGTGGACCGATGGTGCTGGCACAACCGAGCGCGACCACCGCAGGTGCACGCTCGCTCGAGGAGATCCTGACGGACCTCCAGGTCGTGACACGAGAGCTGATCGGCGCGGCCGGACCGGCAGCGCTGGACGGCGCTGCCCTGGGCGGTGCAGCCGGGATCGGCGTGCGCCTCACCGCGGCGTCGCCGCTGCTGCGCGCGGTGTGCTCGCAGCTCGACATCCTCCGGATGACCTGGCTGCCTCGCATCGAGACGGACGGCATGTGGGCACTCGACGGTTCGCGCACGTTCCGGACCTGGCTCGCCCGCCGGGAAAAGGTGACCATGCGCACTGCCGGCCGAGAGACGCTCACGGGCGAACGCCTGCTCGAACACCTTCCGGCCACGCTCGCCGCCGCCCTGAGCGGGCGGCTCGGGATGGACCAGGTGCGCGCGATGGTCGACGTCGGCCCGACGTCGGACGACCGGCGCAAGGCGCTGATCAGCCCGGTCGACACGGGGCCGGCGAGCGTGACGGAGGCTGGTGGGACGCCGGGCGACGGGACGACGAACGAGCTGGACACACCCGAGCGACCCGGCGCGGACGACCCCGGGGAGGCTGACACCGCGGCCGACGGCGTCGGGGACCCCGAGCGCGCCGCCCAGTCCCCGGACCGGTCACCGACCGGAGAGGAACTGCTCCTCGTCCTTGCCGACCAGCACGGTCCGCTGGTGTTCCGCCGGTTCGTCGATCGGTTTGCGCGCGTCGCCGACCCGGAGTCCGACGAGCGCGGATACAAGCAGGCGTCGGAGCGCGAACATCTCGACGTGGCCAAGACGTTCAGGGGCTACCACGTCAACGGGTTCCTCACCGACGAGCACGGTGAGGCACTGCGGGCCGCGATGGACTCCGTGATGGGGGCGCCGACACAAGGTGACGAGCGGACGCCCGCACAGCGTCGCGCCCAGGCACTCGCCGACCTCGCCCGCACAGTGCTCGACAACGGCCTCTCCGGAACAGGCGCGGCCGTGCGGCCGCACGTCACCGTGACCGTGTCGTGGACGGAGCTCGTGCGCCTGACCAGCCAGTTCTCCTGCAAGATCCCCGGACAGCTTCCCGGCCAACCTTCCTCGCCCGGCGAGCCCACGATCGCGGAACCAGCCGGTCTGACCGATGTCACCGCGGCACCCGCCCGGTTCGGGATCTCGGCGTCGCTGGTCCCGACCGCCACGCTGCGCCGTCTGCTGTGCGACTCCGCCGTGACCCGGGTGGTCTTCGGGGCGGACAGCCAGGTGCTCGACGTCGGGCGGGCACAGCGGACCGTCACCGGGCAGATGCGCCGCGCCGTGATCGCCCGCGACAGACACTGCGTCTACGTGGACTGCACCCAGCCGCCCGCGCGGTGCGAGGTCCACCATGCCGAACGCCACTGGGCCGACGGCGGCGACACCAGCGCGCGCAACGCCGCACTGTTGTGCTGGCACCACCACGACCTGGTCGACACCACCGGCATCACCATGCGCTGGACCGGGAACCCCGACGGCGCCCGCCACTCCGGCTGGACCCTGGTCAACCGGCACGGCAAGGAGATCAACCCCGCGGGGAGCCCGCTTCGAGCGATCGGAGAACGGAGGTGAAGCAACCCGAACCGCCCGCACTGAGCACGAGCCCCGCGCAGGCGCGTGCTGGCGCCCTGCCCCGGCCGGACCTCCGGCCGGGGCAGGCAGTCGAATCAGCCCGCGACGTCCGCCACGGCTCGGGCCCGGCCCACGACGAAGGCGGCGTGCAGCACCGCGGGCGGCGTCAGCTCGCCGGCCAGCAGGCCCTGGGCCGTCCGCTCCAGGGTCGCGAGCCCGAGGTCTCGCGCCAGGATGCGCGCCTGCTCGACGTCGGACCGCTGCCGCACCGTGAGCGCCGGCCGGCCCGTGGCCGCCGCCGCGAGCAGGACGTCGCCCAGCAGCAACGTGACACGGCGTACCGGGGGCGGCGGTGCCGTCGGCGGCCGGACGGCCTTCGCCGAGGACGCCTGGGCCTTGAGCTTGCGGATCCGCTTGCGCCAGAAGTCCCAGTAGCTGTTCTCGAGCGACCAGGCCGGCGTGATCGTGGGACTGACCAGGCGGATCGCGCCCTTGTCGCGCACGAACAGACCGACCGGCTCGTCCCGCTCCTCGCGGCGCTCGATCGTCACCGCGACCAGCCTCGACCGCACCGACAGCAGCGTCTGGACCGCCTGTTCCCCCGCGGCCGGCAGGCGCAGCTGCCGCGTGTCGCCGTCCGAGGTGACAACGGCGAGCGTCAGCTCCTGCCGCACCTCGTCGATGCCCACCTCGCCGACGTCGCGGACCAGCACGAGCCGCACGTTCGCCGGTCGGCGTCCGAACCCGACGACGTCGCGCGGCTGGACTCCCACCCCCGTGCGCTCGGCGATCACGCGGAGCTCCTCGAGGTCGAACCCGTCGCCCTCCAGCCGCTGGAGCACCGGGGTGCCGCCCGCGCCGAGGCCGCCGTCGGGCTTGGTCCGCACCTGGGTGAGGGCGAACGCCCCCTCGCACAGGGTGCTCAACGACCTGTTCCACAGGAGCGGGCTGGTCCAGCTCCGCTGGAACCTGGGGTCGCTGCCCGACGGGCGGCCGGTCACGACCTGCCGCACCTGGCCGGCGTCCGTCGTGGCAGGCGCACCCGCCTCGGTCTCGGTGTCCCAGCCCAGGTAGGCCAGGCCACGCGACCCGCTCTGCGACGTCCACCAGCGGGCCCCGAGCGGCACCCACCGCGGGAGGTCGATCTCGTCGTCGGCGCCCTTTCCGGACCCGCGCCCACGGCCGGTCACTGCGCGTCCGGACACGCGCGCGGCAGTTACCGGCACGCCCGTGGCAGGTCCCGAAGAGGCGGCAGCAGCACCCGTCGAACCGGCTGTAGCAGCCGATCCGCGTGCGGAAGTACCCGCCGCGCTGGCTGTCACACCCGGCGCGCCCCCGGCGCCAGACACCGGTGCGCGCGTCGCACGAGCTGCACCGGCCGTTCCGGCCGGGTCCGCCGCACGCTCCAGCACCTCGCACATCGCCCAGATCTCGGCGAAGGCGTCGAGCAGGTCGGACTCCGTGACGGCGTCGTCGCGACCGGCGAGGCCCGCGACGAGGCCGCCGGCGATCCGGACAAGGCCGTCGAACCGCACGTTGCCGACCAGCTCGGGCGCGACCTGGTCGAACCCGGCGACCCGCACCCGGCCGGCCAGCGCGGTCAGCGACTCGGCGTCGTCCATCCCGAGGTGCGACAGCCCGCCCGACATGAGCCGCCCGACGACGTCGCGCACCTCCGCGAGCGCCTCCCGCCGGCGCTTGAGCACCGCCGGGGAGGGGGCGCGGCCCGTTGTCTCACCGCCAACCCCAGTCCCCACACCAGGAGCAGTCGCCCCACCGGCCGCAGTCGCTCCATCCGGGACTGCCCCGGATCCGGCCGCCCGGGGCACGGACTGCGCGACGACAGCGCCAGCATCGGCGCCCGCCGGCGCCACGTCGGGCGCGATCCCGGTCGCCCACAGGCAGGCGGCCACGACGTGCTGGCACACGCCCGCCGTCGGGCAGTCGCATGCGACCGCGGCCGGGCCGCGGCCGTCCACGCGCACCGAGACACCCGACACGTCGAGCACCGCGCCCTTGGCGTCGTACGACACCTCGGTCACGGAGTCCTTGCGAGCCCGGCGCAGCAGGCCCGCGTTGCCGAGCGCCTTGAGCGCGTCGTCGTCCAGGCCCGCGTAGGGCGCCGCCCACGCGTAGGTCTTCCGGTCGCTCATGAGAGCACCTCCCCCAACCACTCGGCGAACCGTTCGGGCGTGAGCGCGGCGACCTCCATGCCGCACTCCGCGAGGTGCCGGGCCGTGCCCTGGTCGTAGACGGGTTCGGCCGCCTCGTCCAGGGCGGCGAGCCCGAGCATGGTGACGCCGGAGGACGCCATGCGCCGCACCGTCGTCAGCAGGTTCGACACCGATCCGCCCTCGTAGAAGTCGCTGACCAGCGCCACCACCGTCCGCGACGGGTTGCGGACCTGCTTCTCGGCGTGCCGCACGGCCCGTGCGATGTCGGTGCCACCCCCGAGCTGCGCGGTCATCAGGACCTCGACGGGGTCGGCGGCCAGGTGCGACATGTCCACCACCGAGGTGTCGAACAGGTAGAGCTGCACGTTGATGCCGGGCAGCCCGGACAGGATCCCGGCGCACACCGCGGAGTACAGCAGCGACGGCGCCATCGAGCCCGACTGGTCGACGAGCAGGATGACGTCCCAGGTCAGGGTGCGCTTGGCCCGGGCGGAGAAGCGGACGTCCTGGACCGTCATCCGGCCGTCGGCGTCGACCCGGCCGAGGTTGGCACGCAGCGTGCGCTTCCAGTCGAAGTTCCGCGCGACCCGGTGCATCGACCGGCGCGACCGGTCGATGCGGCCGTTGACCGCCGTGGCGAAGCGGGGCCGCAGCCGCCGCACGACGTCGTCGACGACCCGGCGGATGATCCGCCGCAGGCCCGCCGCGGCCTGGTCGCCCAGGGCGCCCCGGACCTGCAGCATCGCGACGGCGAGCTCGCGCGACGGTTCGAGGGTCTCGAGCGCGGTCTCGTCCTGCAGCAGCTCCGTGAGGCCGTACCGGCTCACGGCGTCGACCTGCATGCGCTCGAACGTCTCCCGCGGGAACAGGCTGCCGGCCTCGCTCAGCCAGCCGAGCGCGGTGACGTCCACGCCGTGCGGCTGGGACCCGCCCAGTCCTGCGCCCCCACCACCGCCGCGCGCGCCGCCCTCACCCGGGCCGGTGCCGCGACCGACGCGGTGCCCGCGGGCCGTGTACTCGCGGTCGTACAGGTATCGCAGGGACCGCTCCAGCCCTTGGTCCTGCTGGCTCACCTGCAGCTCGTCGGCCGCGTACCGGCCCAGCACCAGGCGCCAGCGCCGGGCGGCCTCGTCGTCGGAGACGGACGGCGCCGCGTCGGGTGCGTCAAGATCCTCGGGCACCCCGAGATCGGACCTCGTCCGACCGGTCGCGCTCATGCTTCTCCTCCTGCCGTGCCGACGCCGGCGGCGTCCACGGCTCTCGTCGTTGCGGTCGTCGGGCCCCAGTGGGCCAGCCCGTCCCGTTCCAGCACCGCGACCAGCTCCCGGTCCAGGCCCAAGCCGGTCGCCAGGTCCTCCTCCGACAGCGCGACCCGCACGTCCACCTGGTCCACCCGCGCCCCGGTGCGCTCCGCCACGCGCTTCGCCAGCCGGTGCGTCTCGGTGGGGCGCAGCCACGTGAAGGCCCGCCGCAGGTCGGGCAGCACCGCCAGGAACGCGTCGCCGTCGAGCGTGCGCAGCGCGTCGTCCACGGCGTCGAACATCTCCGGCGTGTGCAGGATCAGGTCGGGCGCGGCGCGCATCACGCCGCCCAGGAACCGCACGGCCGCCCCCGGGTCCGCACCCGCGGACAGGGCGCCGCGCACCCGGGTGACCAGGACGTCGTCAGCCACCTCGCCGTCGGTGAACCCCAGGGCGAGCAGCGCACCCGCGACGGCGGGGGCGGTGCCCTCGTCGTCGCGCAGGCGCGCGAGCTCGCGCTCGACGGCGATGCGGTTGACGGCACCGTCGGCCCGGTCCGCGCCGCCGTCTGCCGCAGCGCCGTCTGCCTCGCCTGCGTCCGCTGCCGCCGCGTCCCGGAGCAGGGAACGCAGGCCGATCAGGGTGCCGATCGCGGCGTCCTCGTCCTCGGCCCGGACCTTGCCCAGGTCGCTGACCAGGTATGCCGCGGTGGCGAGCGCCTGGCTCACGAGGTCGAGCAGCTCGCCCGCGTACTCCTCGGCGCCCAGCTCGACCCGCGCCTGCCAGAGGCCGAGCAGCCGGCGCGCACCCGAGACGACGGAGTCCACGTCGCGGTCGGTGTCGAGGGTGACACGCAGCAGGGACACGATCCGGGGCAGGTGCGACCCCATCCCGATCACCAGCGCCTGCGCGACGAGCCGCGCGAGGGCGTCGACCGACGCGGCCGCCGCCCCGGGCATGGAGCCCGTCCCGGTGCCGGCCAACCGCGCCTCCGCCTCGTGCAGCCGGGCGAGCGCCACGGCCTCCAGGGTCGCGCCGAGGTGCACCATCTCCACGAGCCGCGCCTCGACCAGCGGCGTCCAGCAGTACTGCCACTCCTCCGTGATCAGGCCGAGCCCTCGGCCCGCCACGTGGTCCGGACCCGAGACGAGCTGTCCGAAGCCCGCGCCGACGAAGTCGAGCAGCGCCAGCACCTGGCGCTTGGCCCGGTGCGACGCCGTCCGCCGCGCGTCCAGGCGTGCCGTGCGCGGCAGCGAGTCGTCGACGACGAGCCGCACCGCACGCACCCGCTCGCGCACGTCGCGCACGAGCGGCGGCGACGCGCTGCCGGGCGGCAGGTCGCCCAGAGCCCGGCCGCCGAACACCTCGGCAATCGCCAGCCCCAGCGGCCGCTCCGGTTCGCCCGGTCCGCCGACGCCGCCGTCGTCCTGCACGTAGCACGAACGCATCGCGTCCAGCAGGTCGGTTCGGCCGGCGAAGGCGCGTTCGCGCAGGTCAGCGAGCCGGGTCGCCGACGCCGCCGCGGCGCCCACCTGCGGCAGGCTGACGGCATGCCCCCGGTCAACGGCGCCCCGGGCGACGTCCACCAGGATCTCCGCGGCGAGGGCGCGGGCGCCGACCGGACCGGACGCCGCGACGTCCGGTCCGTCGGTGCACTCGACCGCCAGCTCCCGCAGGTGCGCCGCGTGCAGGCGCTCGTAGTAGCCGGGCGAGGGCATGCCCGCGCCGTACCCGCGCAGCCCGTCGAGCCGTTCGTGGTCGTAGCGCACCAGCCAGGCTTCGCCCTGGGCGATCGGGCCGAAGCCGCCCTCGGGCTGCCGGTCGCGCACGGGGGCGCCCTCCGGCGCGCCGGACAGCGCCTCGACCAGCGCGAGCGTGTGGAAGGCCCCGGTCACGACGAGCACCGGCCCGCCGGCCCCTGTCGAGGTTTCCGCCACCGCTTCGGCGATCCGGGCCGACATCCGCGCCTCGCGGTCCAGGGACCCGTCGGCGGCGAGCACGCTCTCCTCGTAGTCGAGTCGCGCGAGCGCCGCCCACGCGAAGACGTCGTCGAACAGGGCTCGCCAGTCTGCGAGCTCGGCGCTGCGCCGGGACTCGAACAGGTGGTCCCACACCTCGTCGTGGTCGCGGCACCCGAGCCGGCGGGCGAGCGTCGCGACCGCCTCGGAGTGCGCCAGGTAGCGCTCGGACATGAGGGTCCGCGCGAAGGGGTCCGGCTCGCCGGCGAGGTTCGGCCCGAAGCTTCCAGGCTCCTCCGATCCCTGCCCCGAGACCGCGTGCTCCGCCGCCGACCGCTCGCCGAACGACCGGTCGATGAACCTGAGCTCCGCGCCGACGCCCCGCCCCGCGTGCAGGGCGACCCACTCCGGGGAGAAGGACGCGAGCGGGTAGAAGCCGGCGCCGTCCCCGGGTTCGCGGTCGCCAGGGCCCGCCGCAGACCCCGAGCCGGAACCCGAGCCGCCGAGGCTCAGCACCGCGATCGGCGGCCGGGTCGCCTCGTGCAGCAGGTCCGGGATGAGCCGCGTGAACTCCTCGGGGCCCTCGATGAGCACGGCCGACGGCCGCAGCTCCTCGATCGCCGCCCGCACCGCCACGGCGCACGCCGGGCTGTGGTGCCGCACGGGCGCGAAGTAGATGCCGCGCTCGGCCCGCAGCCGTCCGACGGCGTCAGCGGCCGTGCGCAGGCGTTCCGGCGCGAGCTCCCAGACGGCATCAGCGCGCCGGCCTACGACGTCGTCACGCACCGCCACAGCCGCCCCGCCCGTCACCGCCACAGCGGCTCTGCCGCGGTGAAGAACGCCTTCCAGCGGGCGTCGGTGCGGGCGCGCTCGCGCACCACGTTGTCGACGTAGTGCCGCAGCCGGCGCGCGTCCTCCTCCTCGCCCTTGAGCGCGACGCCCGCGACCTGCCGGGCGACCTCGGCCGCGGTCACCGTGCCGTCGCCGAGGTACCGGGCCTCCAGGGAGGCGGCCACGGCGACGTTGACGGCCTCGGCCGTGGACATGACCGTCTCCGGCCGCTTCACGGGAGCGCCCTCGCGCGTGCTGCCCGTCCGCAGGTCCTGGAACACGGTGACCAGCACCTCCAGGACGTCGCGCGGCACCTCGGGGCGGTCGCCCTCCGGTCCCAGCTCGGCCGCGAGCTGGCGCTGCACCAGCTCGATCTCGAAGGCGCGGTCGCGCACCGGAGCCACGGTCTCGAAGCTGAACCGGCGCTTGAGGGCCGCGGACATCTCGTGCACGCCGCGGTCCTTCAGGTTCGCGGTCGCGATCACGGTGAAGCCCGGCCGGGCAGCGACCCGCGCGTCGGGCCCGAGCTCGGGGACCATGAGCTGCTTCTCCGAGAGGATCGACACGAGCGTGTCCTGGATCTCCGGCGCGCAGCGCGTGATCTCCTCGAAGCGCACGACGCGCCCCTCGCGCATGCCCGTGCAGATCGGCGACGGCACCAGCGACCGCTCGCTCGGCCCCTCGGAGACCAGGAGCGCGTAGTTCCACGAGTACCGCACGTGGTCCTCGGTGGTGCCCGCGGTGCCCTGCACCGTCAGGGTCGAGCTGCCCGAGACCGCCGCCGAGAGCAGCTCCGACAGCATCGACTTGGCCGTACCGGGCTCGCCCACCAGCATCAAGCCCTGCCGCCCCATCAGGGAGACGACGGCGCGGTCCACCAGCGGGTCGTCACCGTAGAACTTGCGGGTCACGCCGAGCTCCTCGGAGCCCACGACGAACGCCCGCACGGCCCGCGGGCTCAGCCGCCAGCCCGGGGGCCGCTCGTGCCCGCGCTCGGCGTCCCAGGCGTCGAGCGTCGCCAGCTCGGCGGCGTAGCGGATCTCGGCGGGCGGGCGGATCTCGGTGGCCTGGCTGATCTCGGTTCCAGCGGTCGTGCCTGCCGAGACGGTGGTGTCCGTGGTCATGACGTCCTTCGGTGCGTGCGTTACGAGTGATGACGTGCGAGTGATGACGCGAATGATGGCGTGCGAGTAATGCCGCGACGGCCCTGGTCAGGGCCGCTGCGGTCAGCGTGCGATCAAGGTAGCGGGAGCCACTGACACGCCTGCGCAGGCTCTGGTGGCCGCACCTGCCGTCCCCGCCAGCACCGCGGGGGACGCCCGCTCAGACGATGTCCGAGACCCCGGCATACGTCGCGACAGCCGGCTCGCCGGCCCAGGCGTAGACCTGGATCACCAACCCGCTCGGTGTCGACTCGCTGCTGACGAGCCTCAGCCCCGCCGGCGCGCCGCCGTCCGGGAAGAGACGCCTGCCGCTCCCGACGACGACCGGCGCGACCACGAGGCGGAGCTCGTCGATCAGTCCGGCGGCGAGCAGCGACTGCGCGAGCCGCGCGCTCCCGTGGATCTGGAGCTCACGACCCGGTTGCCGCTTGAGCGCGGCGACCCGGGCCGGGACATCGCCCGAGAGCACGGTGGTCGGGTGCCAGGTGCCCTCGGCGAGCGTCTGCGAGGCGACGTACTTGGGCAGGCCGTTCATGAGCGCGGTGAACGGGTCGGCCGGATCGGTGATCTGCGGCCAGTCCCGCGCGAAGGCGTCGTAGGTGCGTCGGCCGAGCAGGAGCCCGTGGGCCTCGCCGAGCCACTCGACCGTCCGGCGGACGAACACCTCGTCCACGTGGGGCACGAGCCACCCGCCCCTGGTGAACCCGTCGCTGGTGTCCTCCTCCGGCGACCCGGGCCCCTGTGAGACGCCGTCGAGGCTCACGAACTGCATCAGGACCAGCCTCATGCCCTCGCCTCCACCAGCTCGGCGAGCTGCCGGGTGACCGTGCCCCAGCCGTCGTGGAAACCGAGCTGCTCGTGCCGGTCGCGGTCGGCGACGTCGCGGTGCATCGCGGTCGCGCTGTACTCCGTGCCGTCCGGGTGGTCCCGCAGGGTGATCACCGCGGTCACGAACGGTTGCGTCGAGGGACGCCAGCCGGCCACGAGCGCGTCGGTGAACACGATCCGCTCGAGGTCGTCGACGGCGAGGAAGCAGCCCGTGATGTGCGGGCCGAACTCGACGCCGTCCTCGCTCAGCTCCGTGCGGAAGGAACCGCCCGGGCGCAGGTCCATCTCCCGCACGCGGCAGATCTGCGGCGCCGGGACCCACCACTGCTCGAAGCTCGCCGGGTCGGCCCAGGCGTTCCAGACCGACGACCGCGGGGCAGCGATGACGCGGGAGACCGTCAGGTCGAGGTCGGACCGGCCGGACCGGCCGTCCGGTGAGGCCCCGTGCGGCGTGGTCATGAGAGAACGTCCTTGTTGTCGGGGTTGGGGTCTTCGGTGTGGTCGTCGGCGCCGGACTGTGCCGCGGTGACGAACTGTTCGAGCCGGTCCGTGCGCCCCTCCCAGATGCTCCGCTGTTCGCCGAGCCAGCTCTCGACGGCGTCGAACGCCTCCCGCTCCAGCGTGCAGGTGCGCACCCGGCCGACCTTCTGCGACCTGATCCACCCCGTGCTCTCGAGATAGCGGATGTGCTTCATGAACGACGGCAGCGCCATGTCGAACGGCGCCGCGAGCTCGCCGACGCTGGCCGGACCCGCGCCGAGCCGGCCCAGCACCGCGCGCCGGGTCGGGTCGGCGAGCGCCTGGAACGTACCGTCGAGCACCGAATGCTGAGCCATACGGCTAAGTTAACGCGGGCGAACACTAAGCGCAAGGGCTAAGTGTCCCGAGCGCGGCCGACGCCGGACACGCGTGTGCTGCGCGGGCACCTCGACCCGCGCAGCACAGCACTCAGAACTGGTCAGGGCTGGTCAGTACTGGCTCTTCTTCTCCCAGTCCGCGTCGAAGGCCCCGCCCTCGGCCACGGTCACGTAGTCCCGGTAGGACACCGCGAGCAGCACCTTGGGCACGTCCTCGAGCTTGAGCCGGCCCCGGTCGTCCCACGTCCCCGTGCGGCGGAACACCAGCCCCTGGACGGCCGCGGTAATGTTCTCCTCCGGCAGGAACGCGCCGGTGAACTCGATCTCGACCGTGAGGTCGAGCGTCGGGTACTCCTTGCGGTAGGCGGAGAACCACCCGGCGTCCTCGGCCTGCGACCGCGAGTACCCGAGCTTGGTGGCCCGGCCGCGGATCGTGAACGAGTCGCTGAGCCAGCCCTTGCGGGTGTCGATCATGGTGGCGGTGCCCGGCAGGTCGGGCAGCGCGCCGGCGGCATCCGCCTCGGCGCCGAGGCCCTGGTCGAACAGCGGCGTGATCTCGTAGTCGCCGAGGTGGCTGCGCCAGGCCGGCGCGCCGGTCTCGTCGTCGTCCCCGAGGGTGGCGGCGTGCACCAGCGACACGCGGGCGTCGTCCGGGAGGGTGACGTCCTCGTCGTCGACGCCGATCAGCGCGCCGCCGTCGCCCGGCCGGAACGTCACGGTCCCCGTCGAGCCGGAGTCGGCCGCGCCCGGCAGCTCCGCCGCCCACACCAGGCGCGCGGCCAGGCGGGACATCAGCGGGTGACCCAGCACGAACTCGCGCCAGTCGGCGGCGCTCCACGTGCGGCCGGTGACCATGGCCTCGGCGAAGCGCTGGGTCTGCAGCGCGACGACGGCCTTGAGCTCGGCCCGCGACTCCTTGAGCTGCCGCTTCGCCTCGGCGTACACCTCGTCGTCGTCGGACGCGCGCTTGGCCGGCAGGGCCTTGACCACCTTGCCCGCGGGGTTGCGCAGCTCGAGCGTGAACGCCTCGGTGATGCGCCCGGTGACCACGCGCGCCTCGCCGCCGTCGGTGCCACCGTCTGCGCCCGAGGGCCCGGCGAGGTCGAGGCGCAGGATGCCGTCGTCGTCGAACCCGGCGGTCTGCACCGTGCGGTCGGCGAGCTGGTCGCCGTCCCAGCCGTTGCGGTCGGCGATGTCCTGGGCGAGCGCCCCGGCCGCCTCCTGGACGGTGCGCTGCTTGAACCGGCGCGACACCGCGAGGAGCTGCTGCACCGCGGCCCGGTCGCCGTTGGCGGCGAGCGCGCGCACCAGGTACTCGGCCTGGGCGCGGCGGCCCTTGTGGGCGGCGAAGTAGTGCTGGGCGGTCGTCGCGAGCCCGGCCCCGGGCATCCCGACGGTCAGCGCGAGCAGACCCTTGTCCTGCGTGGCCGACCCGAGGTAGGTGGCCTGGTCCTCCCGGTAGAGCCGCTTCCAGAAGTCCTCGACGGTCTGCCCCGCCTGGTCCGCGTAGTACTCGGGGTAGCGCTTGATCGCGGACTGCAGGTTGTCCCAGCGGGACTGCGCGTGCTGGTCGGCGTACTCACGGGAGTGCTCCACGGACGGGTTGCGGGTGTCCTGGGCGACCCAGGCGCGCAGCACGAACGAGCCGAGCGCGGCCCGCGAGGCCGGGTCCAGCAGGCTGACGTACCGGGCGATCAGGCCCTCGCCGCTGGGCGCCTTGAGCTTGGAGGCAAGGACGACCCACCAGCGCACGACGTCCCGCGGCACGACGCCGCCGGGCTCGCCGGCAGCCCCGGCACCAGCACCCGCCCACCGCACCTCCGGGAGCTGCTCGAACGGGAACCAGTCGAGGCTCGCCGGGATCTTCGCCTTGAGGCCCTTGCCGGCCTCGGCCTGCAGGATCTCCGGCGCGAGGTCGGCCGAGATGTCGTCGCCGAGCGTCTCCAGGGCCGAGAGCAGCGCGGCCCGCGCCGCCTCACGGCGCTCCTTCTTCAGGGCGGCGCGCAGCGCGGGCACCGCGGCAGGGTCACCGATGCGGGCGAGCCACACCGCGGCCGACGCCCGCACCTCGCCCTTGCTGTCCGCGAGCGCCTGCTCGGCCAGGGACCGCGCCCCGGTGTGCGCCTCCAGGACCTGCTGTGCCGTGACCCGGTGGGTCTTGCCCGCACCGAGCGCGAGCGCCGTGAGCTTGGGCAGCAGCATGGGCGGCAGGGCTGGGAACTCGCGAAGCATCGCGAGCGCCCTGCCGGTGCGCTCGCCGCCGTCCCCGGTCCGCAGGCTGCGTTCCAGGATCTCGGGGCGCTCGGCAAACCAGGGCCAGGCGACCGACGCCGGGATCTCCTCGTGCCCCCACCAGCGGTTCAGCACGAGATCGGTGACGAGCCGCTCGACGTCCGGGATCCCGGCGCGCTCCAGGCCGTCGTGGAGCTGGCGCAGGTCGGTGACCTCGTCGAGGTGCCCGCGCAGGTTCCACAGCAGGTTGTTGCCGTCGCTGCGGCCGCCGTGGACCAGCGCCCGCAGGCGCACGTGGAACATCAGGCTCTGGTCGGCGAACGCCTCGTGGCGGCGGTCCGTGAGCCAGGTGACCAGGGGCGAGCTGCGGAGCTGCCGGGCCGGAGCATTCGCCGTGAGCACGCGCGGGAGGGCCTCGACGTCCTTGGCGGTGATCTTCTCGAGCTGCTTGAGGTTGTTCTGGGCGGACTTGAGCACCCACTCGTTGTGGCCGGCCTTCGCACTCTTCCGGGCCTCGTCGAGGTTGGTCCGGGCCCGGGCGGTCGCCTGCTCGACGTCGGTGCGGAGCTGCTTGACCCACGCGTCGTCGAGCACGGGGTCGGGCAGCGGCTCCCAGTCCGGGAGGTCGATGGCGGCGTCCTGCGCGGGCGTCTCGAGCGCGCGGGCGCGCTCGACGGTCTGCTCCAGCAGCTTGACTCGCGCGCCCTGCCCGGCCGCGACCTTTCCGTTCTCGTCGCGCAGCGTGGCGAGCGCCGCCTCGCACGCGGCGAGGCCACCGTCCAGGGCGGCCAGCCGTGTCACGGCCTCACCGAGGGCGCCCGACTTCGCCGTGGTCAGGAAGGGTGCGAGCAGCTCCACCTGCCGGTCGTCGGGCAGGGTCGCGAGGTGCTGCAGCGCGGCGGCGCGCACGCCCTTGGCGGGGTCGGCGGCGAGGCCCGCGACGATCCGCGCGAACTCGTCGCTCGGGACCTCCTGGGTCGAGATGCGCCTGCCGATCTGGCCGAGCACCTCCTCCTTGCTCGCGGCGGTCAGCCCGGGGACGACGTCGGCCAGGAGCGCGGCGTGCTCGCCCACGAACTCGCCGAACGCGACGGACTTCATGATCCCCTCGCGGGCGTCGGAGTACCAGGAGCGGCCCTTCGAGGAGCGGTGCACGATCGCCACGAGCACGGTGCGCGAGGCGGCGTCGGCCGGGACGCCGCCCTCGACCGCGGCCTCCTCGAACATCGCGGGCGTCCAGCGGGTGCGCGTGGCCTGGTCCCCGTTGCCGGGGCGGTTGCGCTTGGGCGTGCCGATGTGGCCGATGTCGTGCACCAGGAGCGAGAGCCATTCGGGCACGGCCGGGATCTCGACGGTCTCGCAGGCCTGCGCCAGCAGCCGGGCGAGGCGGACCACCTGCGCCATGGCGCCGACCGCGTAGACGCGGCGGCGGCCGTTGACACCCTTCTCCGTGGTCCAGCTCTTGTGCTGGGCGGCGACCTTCTTGACCAGGTCGGGCGAGACCCAGCTCGACCAGTAGGTGGTGCGGCCCGGCTGGTCGAGCAGCCGGTCGACGTCGTCCGTGGCGGCGGACGCCACCTGGGTCAGGACCTCCGGCGTCGTGCCCTCCAGCACGTAGCCCACCGCGTCCTCGTACAGACCGGTGCCGACCAGCGACAGCGGCGCGAGCGCATCCGCCACGCCTCGCGCCGTCTCGTCGCCGCCCCGCACCCGGTCCATCAGCTCCTGCAGCATCTCGCCCCATCACGTCGTCGTCGGCCATCGGGGCAGAGCTCGCCCCTGGATCGTGCCGCCTTCAGCAGCACGCGCACAAAGTAGCGGTGGCCACTGACACCCGGGCGGAGCATCCCGCCCGGGTGCCAGGTGCGACGACTAGGGCGTCAGCCGGTGCAGGTCCCGCGGGAACGGCGTCACCTCGCGGATGTTGGCCGCCCCCACGAGGCGCGCCACCCACCGCTCCAGCCCGATCGCGAACCCGCCGTGGGGCGGCATCCCGTGCCGGAACGCCTCCAGGTAGGACGCGTACGACGCCGGGTCCTCGCCCCGGGCCTCGATCGCCGCGACGTAGTCGGTGTACCGGTGCAGGCGCTGCCCGCCCGTGACCAGCTCCAGCCCGCGGAACAGCAGGTCGAAGCTGTTGCTCCACCGTGGGTCCCCAGCCCCCTCACGGGTCGGCTCCGGGTGCGTGTAGAAAGGCCGCTTGGCCATCGGGTAGCCCTCGACCGCGACGAAGTCCGACCCGTGCTCTGCCCGCGCCCACTCCCCCAGCGCGCGCTCGTGCTCGGGCGCCAGGTCGGGTTCGTCCGACGGCGCCCCGACGAGCTCCAGGGCGTCGGCGAAGTGCAGCACGGGGAACTCGGCCGGGATCCGCGGTACCTCGACGCCCAGCCGCTCGGCGGCCCCCGACGTGCGGACGGCGTCCGCCATCCCGGCGAGCACGTCGCGCAGCACGGCCAGCACGTCGCGGTGGTCGCGCACGAACCCGAGCTCGACGTCGAGCGAGCGGTACTCCGCGAGGTGCCGCACGGTGTCGTGCGGCTCGGCCCGGAACACCGGCCCCACCTCGTAGACCCGCTCGAAGACGCCGACCATCTGCTGCTTGTAGAACTGCGGCGACTGCGCGAGGTAGGCGGGCCGCCCGAAGTAGTCGACGGGGAACACGTTCGCCCCGGACTCCGTGGCCGTGCCGACCAGCTTGGGCGTGCAGACCTCGGTGAAGCCCGCCGCGTCCAGCGTCGCGCGGAACCCGCGCAGGCTCGCCGCCGCGACCTCCCAGCGCGCCTTCTGCGCGGGGTGCCGCCAGGCGACGGCGGCGTGGTCGAGCAGCGTGGGCAGGGCGGCGCTCAGGGCCGGCCGCCACAGCTCGACCGGCGGGGTCTCGGCGGCGTCCGTGAGCGGCGTGATCACCAGGCCCGCACCGCCCAGCCCGGTGACCTCCACGCCGCCGGGCGCCTGCGGGTTCGCGGTGACCGTGCCGGTCACCTCCACGGTGGTCTCCTCGGGCGGCACGGCCGGCGCCGTCGGCCCGACGCCGTCCGGCCGGACGCCTTCCTGCCAGGCACCGGTACGCACCACGACCTGGGCGAGTCCGGTGCGGTCGCGCAGCACCAGGAACGTCACGGTCGCGAGCTCACGACGACGGTGCACCCAGCCCTGCAGCCGCACGACGGACCCCGGCGGAACGCTCGGCAGGTCGCGGGCGAGGGTGCGGGCGGGAACCCCTGTGGACCCAGCCAGGGCCGGCGTCGTCGGGAAGGTGCTCGGGGACGGCGCAGGGGACGGCAAAGGTGGTCTCATCATTCCTCCAGAGAGCGCAGGCCCTGGAGGAGCGGGCGGGGGCTAGGTCGCGGTGCCACCACTCCTTTGCCGGGAAGCCCCGGCCTCTCGTCGGTGCGCCGCACGCGCGGGTGGTCGCTCGCCCGGCAGGCCGGGCCGAGGTTCGTCACGCCTCACGCTCACCACCGCACACGCTATGCCCGACGGCGCCGGCGACGCCACACGATTCGGCGCTCGCCTCACCGGCGGCCGGGCTCCACCGACACGGCCGAGCCACCTCACCCGGCGTCGACGGCGTCGAGCCAGGCCCGCACGGCGTGACCCACCGCGACGTCGTCCTCCAGCGGCACGAGGTGACCGCGACCGGGGAACGCGACCACCTCGGGATCGCCGGGCAGCAGCTCGCGCAGGCGGCCGGCCTGTTCGAACGGGATCCACGGGTCGTCCTCGGCCCAGCCGACGCGGACCGGGCAGCGCACCTCGCCGAGCCGACGGACGACGGGCGCGGTGTGCGCGGGCGAGAGCTGCGCGATCTGGCGGTAGAAGGCGGCCTGCCCGACGTCGTCGAGCCACGGCTCGGCGAGCGTCTCGACCTGCTCAGGAGCGAGCGCATGGTTGGCCGCGCCGGCGATGTACTCCCGCACCAGGGCGCCGTGCAGCGGCCCGGGAACCGCCGCGAAGACGGACTCGTTGCGCGCCACGAGCCGGAAGAACTCCGAGCCCCAGGGGTCCAGCGTCACGATGTCGAGCAGGAACAGGCTCGCCAGGTCCGCACCCTCCAGGAGGTGGGCGCCGAGGGCGACGGCTCCCCCGATGTCGTGCGCAACCAGGTGCGGGCGGCCCAGCCCCCAGTGCCGCAGGAGCGCGGCCAGCCGCCTGCGCTGGGCCACGAGGTCCACGGCGACCCCAGCCCCCTTGGATGGGGCGCCGTATCCGGGCATGTCCCACAGGAAGACGCGATACCCCCGCCCGGGCAAGCCCTGGCTCAGTGCACGCGCCACTGGAGCCCAGACCTGTGCGGACCACGGCGTGCCGTGGCAGAGCACGACGTCGCCGGCCGAGGGCCCGCCGGCCGGCTCCAGCACGTAGGTGGCGATGCGCTCGCGGGCTCCCTCGCCCTCGCCGGCGCCGTCACCGGCGACACCGACGTCGACCTCGACGAACACCGGCTCGGGCAGGGCGGACGGGCGTGGGACGGAGGCGTGACCAGGCATCACACGACGCTATCCCGTGCCTCTGACACACCCCTTGATGACGGGCGCCCAGCCCCCCGAAGGTCCCGGGCGAATAAGGTGAGGCTTGCCTTACTTCTGTTGCTATGATCGGATGGTGATGACACATTGTCAGCACGTCTGCCAGCACGTCAGCACCGCACCGGAGGAGACCCCGTGAGCCTGCCCGTCGAGGAAATCGCCCCCGTCCCCCTGTCCGCAGTGCTCCGTCAGGGCACCCGTGACGCCCATGCCGGTGCCAACTCGGAGCAGTTCATCGAGGAGCTCCTGTCGGGAGCGCTCACCCGGGACGCGCACGCCGACCTCACCGCACAGCTCCTGGTGGTCTACGAGGCCCTGGAGGAGGCGAGCGCCGCCCTCGGGAGCGACGACCGGGGCGCCGGCCTCGTCTTCACGGAGCTCACGCGTGTCCCCGCGATCGAGCGGGACCTGGCCTTCCTGTACGGGCCGGACTGGCGCGACAAGATCCGGATCCTGCCCGCGACCCGCGCGTACGCCGAGCACGTCCGCGCGGTGGGCGGCAACCTGCCGCAGTACGCCGCGCACTCCTACACGCGGTACCTGGGCGACCTGTCCGGCGGGCAGATCGTCAAGCGCATGATGAAGGAGCACTACGGCCTCGACGAGGAGGGGCTGGCCTTCTACACCTTCCCCGACATCCCCAAGGTCAAGGTGTTCAAGGACGCCTACCGCGAGGCGCTCGACGAGCTCGACCTGGACGACGACGAGGTGGCCGCCACCCTCGCCGAGACGCACCACGCGTTCACGCTCAACCGGGCGGTCTTCACGGAGCTCGCCGCGATCCACTGCTGACCCCGTAGCGGCGTCGTCGCTGGCCACAGCGCCGGTTCTGACGCCTCGGCGTCTGACATGTCACATCGTCTGACTTGTCACATCCCGAGGCGTCACGTTCCCCGCTCGTGCGTTGTCAGATGGAGTATGAACACCACCGAACGTCGCATCTCCACGACAGCGCTCGTCATCGGTACGGGCGGTTCCGGCCTGCGCGCCGCCATCGAGCTCGCCGAACAGGGGGTGGACGTCCTCGCCCTGGGCAAGCGGCCCCGGATGGACGCCCACACCTCGCTCGCCGCCGGCGGGATCAACGCCGCCCTCGGCACCATGGACGCGGAGGACAGCTGGCAGCAGCACGCCGCCGACACCATCAAGGAGAGCTACTTCCTGGCCAACCCGCACACGGCCGAGATCGTCGCGCAGGGTGCCGCGCAGGGCATCGCCGACCTCGAGCGGTACGGCATGGCCTTCGCCCGGGAGGACGACGGGCGCATCTCCCAGCGGTTCTTCGGCGCGCACACCTACCGCCGCACCGCGTTCGCCGGCGACTACACCGGCCTGGAGATCCAGCGGTCCCTCGTGAACCGGGCGACGCAGCTCGACATCCCGATCCTGGACTCGGTCTACGTCACCCGGATCCTGACCCACGACGGCGCGGTGTTCGGCGCCTACGGGTTCGACCTCAACGACGGCACGCCGTACCTGATCCACGCCGACGCCGTGATCCTCGCCGCGGGCGGGCACAACCGCATCTGGCGGCGCACGTCGTCCCGCCGCGACGAGAACACGGGCGACTCGTTCCGCCTCGCCGTCGAGGCCGGAGCGCGCCTGCGCGACCCGGAGCTGGTCCAGTTCCACCCGTCGGGCATCCTGGAGCCCGAGAACGCTGCTGGCACGCTGATCTCGGAGGCCGCGCGCGGCGAGGGCGGCATCCTGCGCAACGCCCTGGGCGAGCGGTTCATGCAGAACTACGACCCCGAGCGCATGGAGCTCTCGACCCGCGACCGGGTGGCGCTCGCGGCGTACACCGAGATCAAGGAGGGTCGCGGCACCGAGAAGGGCGGCGTCTGGCTCGACGTCTCGCACCTGCCGCGCGAGACGATCATGACGCGCCTGCCGCGCGTCTACCAGACGATGCTGGAGCTGCAGATGCTCGACATCACGGCCGAGCCGATCGAGATCGCGCCGACCGCGCACTACTCCATGGGCGGCGTGTGGGTGCGTCCCGAGGACCACAGCACCGAGGTCGACGGCCTGTACGCGATCGGCGAGGCGTCCAGCGGCCTGCACGGCGCCAACCGCCTGGGCGGCAACTCGCTGATCGAGCTGCTGGTGTTCGGCCGCATCGTCGGCCGCGCCGCCGCGGCCTACTCCGCCGGTCTGGAGGCGCAGCGCCGCTCGCACGACGCCGAGGCCTTCGCCCGCGCCGAGGTGGCCGACCTGCTCACCGCCGACGGGCACGAGAACGTGCGCGCCCTGCAGCGGGCGATCCGCAACACGATGACCGAGCACGCGGGCGTCGTCCGGGACGAGGAGGGCCTGACCGCGGGCCTGCGCGAGCTGGACGAGATCGAGGCGCGCACCCAGGAGATCGGCGTGCACCCCGACATCGCCGGGTTCCAGGACCTCGCGCACGCCTTCGACCTCAAGGCGTCGCTCATCGCGGCCCGCGCCACGCTGGAGGCCGCCCGCGAGCGCCGCGAGACCCGCGGCTGCCACAACCGGAGCGACTACCCGGACCTCGACCCGGCGCTCCAGGTGAACCTGGTCTGGTCCCCGAAGACGGGCATCGTCCGCGAGGAGATCCCGGAGGTCCCCGAGGAGATCGCAAACCTGATCGCAACCCAGGAGGTCTCGACGCAGGGCAAGCTGGTCGAATAACCCGACCCCCACCCCCCCTGCCTCGTTGAGTGCTGGGTATTTGCGCCCTTTCGCGTGCCAGGAGCGCAAATGCCCAGCACTCAACCAGTCGGGTTGGGGGGTCTAGCGGCGGTGGCGGGGGTCGTGGGCCTCGCCCGTGGTGCGTTCGGTCCAGCCCGGCCAGACCCGCTGGGCGTCGCGCTCGTGGAGCTTGCCGCCCAGGTGCATCGCCCGCCACACGCCGCGGTAGCCGGGCAGGATGCCGGAGGCGATGATCACGTGCCCGACGACGACGGGGGTCACCACATACGTCGACCACCGGTGCACCGCGGCGAACCAGACGAACGCAGGTCCCCCGCTGACGAGCGCGAGCCCCACCCCGGACACGACCAGGGCGAGCAGCGTCGCGACGAGCACCAGGTTCGCGATGCGCTGCCCCGGGTCGAACCGGCCCTCGTGCCGCCCGAACCGCCCGGTGAGGATCGCGGCGGGCCAGGTCCGGAACCACGCGCCGTCGCCGTGCTCGACCCGGAAGGTCTCCCGCCAGAAGGTGCGCCAGCCTCGCGCGCCGACGACGACGGCCAGCACCGTGAGCCCGGCGAGGACCCAGCCGGTGACCGTGTGCACGTCGGTGTCGGACACCCCCGTGGCGCGAGCGATGACGCTCGGGCTGCCCTCGTTGCCGAGCAGCAGCCACCAGCCGGTGATCAGCAGCACGATGACGGTCACGTACACGCCGGCATGGAACCAGCGTGCCGGACGACGGTTGCGCTCGACCGTGCCGGTCTCGTGCTGCCCGGTCTCCTGGCGCTCGGTCTCCTGGCGCTCGGTGCCATGGCGCCCGGTCTCACGGCGCCCCGTGTCGTGCCGCTCAGTAGCTGTCACCGTCGTCTCCCGTGCTGTCACCCGTGCTGCCGCCGGACCCCACGGTCACGTTGATCTGGGTCTCCACCCCGGCCGCCGAGTGGTCAGCGTTGCGCAGCGACGCGTCGATCTCGTGCTCGCCCGCGGGCAGGTCGGTGACCTCCACGCTGTCGCCCTCGACCACCATGTACTCCTGGTCGTTCCCGTCGAAGTAGACGTGCACGTGATCCTTGCCGGTGTCGGTCGGGCCGAGCTCCTCGCTGGAGGAGAGGTCGATGGTGAACGGCGTCTCGACCGTGGCCCCGTCCTTGGGTGACGTGATCTCGAGGGTCATCCCGCCACCACCGCCACCACCCGAGTCGCCCGAGTCCCCGGAGCCACCCCCGCCGTAGCCGCCCCCGCTGCCACCGCCGCTGCCGCAACCCGCCAGGAGCAGGACGCTGAACGCCGCCCCGGCGGCGAGCCGCGCCCCTCGGCTTCTGGACGCTCCTCGTAGTCTGGACATGGTTACCTCCTTGTTCCGGGTGTCACCGACGACGCCCGTCACCTGTCCCTACGTGGCGGGGCGCCCGACGGATCTCTCGGGCACCGAAGCGCGACAGGTTCGAGCCGAAGATCCGGCCGACGAGATCCGGCGGGGTGAGATCCAGAGACGGGTCCCGGCACGTAGGAAGGGACATGACGGCATCGGACGAGGCGCTCCTCGCCGGGATGGCCGCGGACGACCCGGACGCGGCAGCCGTCTTCGTGCGCCGGCACCAGGCACGGGTCTACGGGCTGGCGCTCTTCGTGGTCGGCATCCCCGCGGTCGCCGAGGAGGTGGCGCAGGAGACCTTCGTCCGCGCGTGGCGACACGCCGACGGGTTCGACCCGCGGCGGGGCCGCGCGACGACGTGGTTGCTCGCGATCGCCCGGCACGCCGCGATCGACGTGCTGCGGGTGCGGCGCGACGTGCCCGTCGACCCCGTGATCATGGCGGAGCGGATCACGGCCGAGACCGTCGCCGACCCCGACCTGCTCGCGGACCGGGTGGCGACCGGCACCACGGTGGACGCCGCGCTGGCGCACGTGCCGCGGGAGCAGGCGACGGCGGTGGTGCTCGCGGCGGTCTTCGGGCTCAGCGGGGCGGAGATCGCGCGGCGGACCGGCGTTCCGCTGGGGACGGCCAAGACGCGGATCCGGCTGGGGCTGCGGCACCTGCGCGACGAGCTGGCGAGCAGCCGGGAGGAGGAACGGCCATGAACGGGGCGGACTGGGGCGGGCCAGGCGGTAACGGGCCAGGCGGGAGCGGCTCGGGCAGGAGCGGCGACCGCTGCGCCGAGCTGCGCGATGCCCTCACCGAGGTGGCGCTCGGTGTCGCGGACGGCGCGACGCGGGCCGCCGTCATGACGCACCTGGCGACGTGCGACCGGTGCCGCGACGAGCTGTCGTCGCTGGCCGACGCCGCCGACGAGCTGCTGCTCCTGGTGCCGGAGCGCGAGCCCCCCGCCGACTTCGAGGGGCGCGTGCTGGCCCGGCTCGCGGGCGACCCGGCGCGGCCCGACACCGGTCCGACGAGCCGCGCACCTGGTGCTCCGATCGAGCCGGACGCCTGGGACGGCCCGCCGACCGGCGCCGGAGCCGGTCCGGCAGCACCCGGGCCGGCGACGCACGGCCCTGCGTCACCCGGCCCCGCGACCGTCCGGCGGCACGGCGCCCGGCGGGCCGTCCTCGCCGCCGCGCTCGGCGCAGGTCTGCTCGTGGCGGGCGGCGCGAGCGTGTGGGTCGTGACGGCGCCCGACCGAGAGCTCGCGGCGTCGTACCGAACGACGCTCGACACGGCGCACGGCCGCTACCTCACCGCCGCCGACCTGGTCGCGGACGGCTCAGCGGATGGCACGACGGACGGCACGGCAGGCGACTCGGCGGACGGCTCTGTCGGCACCGTCTTCCTCTACGAGGGCGATCCCTCCTGGGCCTACGTGGTGGTGCGCGACGCCGGACCGGCGGCCAGCTACGACGTCACCGCCGTCGTCGCGAGCACAGAGAACACGGGCGACCCGGACGCCGTCGTCCCGACCCCGTACGGCAGGGGCATCCATGCGACGGAGCCGGGCCACACGACCTTCGACCGCAGGGCCTCGGAGGCCGGCACGCCGCCCGGCACCGGCAACCCCGGCGGAACCAGCGGCAGCCCCGCCGACGACGACACCCGCGAGATCTCCCTCGGCTCGTGCGTCGTCACGACCGGCACGTGCTCGGCGGGCGGTGTGCTCGGCGTCCCCGTGCGCGGCGTCGTCTCCGTGCGCCTGACGACCCCGGACGGCACGCCCTGGGCCACGGCCTCCCCCTGACCCACCCCCGTTGTTGAGTGCTGGCCTTTTGCGGTTTTCGAGGCCGAAAAAGCGCAAATAGCCAGCACTCAACGACCGGGTTGGGTGGTGAAGGCGGGGTGGGGTGGCGGGGACCCGGTTAGGGGGTTGGCGTTCCGCGGACCACCAAGCGGGGTTCGACCAGGACGTATGCGGCCTCCTCCGTGGAGTCGCGCTGGTCGCGCCTCAGGACGACGCCGCCCGTGGGGCCCATCAGCAGGTCCAGCACCCCGGCCGCGACCTGCTCCGGGAGCTGCTCCACGCTGCTGATCCCCAGCGCCTCGGCGGCCGGGGTGTTGTCGAACCCGACCACGGGCAGGTCCGGCCGGCCGAGCGCCGTGGCCGCCAGGTGCGCGCCGATCGCCAGGGAGTCGCTGACGCAGACGACGGCGTCCACGGCGGGGTCGGCCGCGAGCGCCGCCCCGGTCAGCTCACGGGCCAGGCCGACGCTCTCCTCGGTGTGCCAGCGGGGGCCGGCGGACCCGGCGTCGGCCATCGCCTCGCTCCAGCCGCGGGCGCGGTCGTCGCCGGTGCCGGACCCCTCGGGCCAGCCGAGGAACGCGATCTTCGGGCCCGCCTGGTCGAGCAGGTGGCGGGTGGCGGCGTAGGTGCCGGCGGCGCCGTCGACGTCGGCCCAGGAATGCTGGCCGACGCCGTCACCGGCCCCGTCGCCAGACCCGGCCCTGCCGCCGGACCCGTCGCCGTCCGACCGCCAGGGGCGGCCGAACGAGACGAACGGGACGCCGCGCCCGTGGAGCCAGGTGGTGCGCGTGTCCTCGTGGGACGTGCCGGTCAGCACGACGGCGTCGATCTCGCCGCCGTCGACGAGGTCGCCGATGCGCTCGATCTCCTCTGCGGGCGTGCGCGCGGCGTAGAGCAGGATGCGCATGCCGCGCTCGCTGGCGCGCTCGGTCAGGGCGTGGACGAAGCGGTCGAGCACCACGCCGGAGATGCCGCCCGCGTAAGGGTCGAGCCGCACGCCGATGGTCGAGCTGCGCCGGGTGCGCAGGCGGCGGGCGGCGGCGTGCGGGCGGTAGCCCAGCTCCGCGATCGCCAGCTCCACGCGTTCGCGGGTGGGCGCGCGCACGATGTCCGGCGCGTTCAGCACGTTGGAGACGGTCTGGCGGGAGACGCCCGCCGCGCGGGCGACGTCCTCCACGGTGGGGGCCTTGGTCATCGTGCTCCCCTTCCGTTCGCCGCGCCTGCGTGTGCTCGTGAGACCGTCTGCCGTCGTGAGGCAGCGTGCCTCCGTGAATATCCGGAACGTGATGTCCGGAACGTCATCCTAGGTGCGCCGTCCGCGAGGTCGTCCACCTTGACACCGCACCCGAGCGCTCCATAACCTCCTGCACAGCATAATTTGATCGTTCAAACTCGCACGTCGTCAAGAACCAGCACGACGGCGGGAACCCGCATCTCGTCAAGAACAGCACCACGTCACGAACCACGTGCCTCATCAAGGGAGAAGAGACATGACACGGCCCATCTCGCGAAAGCTCGTCGGAGCGGGCGCCCTGCTCGTCGCCGGCGCGCTGACGCTCACCGCCTGCGGCGGCTCCGGCTTCGAGGACACCGCCGAGGAGCCCGCGGCAGGCGCCGCGGAGCTCACCAGCTCCGACGACGCGCTCTCGATCCTCATCGGCTCGTCCGGCGACGCCGAGACCGACGCGGTGACCGAGGCGGTCGCGGCGTGGTCCGAGGAGTCCGGCGTCGAGGCCGAGGTCCAGGTCGCCAGCGACCTGCCCCAGCAGCTCTCGCAGGGCTTCGCGGCCGGCACCCCGGCGGACCTGTTCTACCTCGCCCCGGAGGCGATCGCCGGCTACGCGGACAACGGTTCGCTCCAGCCGTACGGCGACCTCCTGGCGAACAAGGACGACTTCTACCCGTCGCTCGTGCAGAACTTCACGGTCGACGACACGTTCTACTGCGCGCCCAAGGACTTCTCGACGCTCGGCCTGGTCATCAACACCCAGCTCTGGGCGGACGCCGGCCTGACCGACGCCGATCTCCCCACCACGTGGGACGAGCTGGCCACCGTGGCCGAGAAGCTGACCACCGACGACCAGGTGGGCCTCTCCTTCGGCGCCGAGTACCAGCGCGTGGGCACCTTCATGGCCCAGGCCGGCGGCGGCCTCGTGGTCGACGGCGAGCCGGTCGCCAACAGCGAGGGCAGCGTCGAGGGCCTGACCTACGTGCAGTCCCACCTGAAGGACGGCACGTTCGCGTACGCGGCCGACCTCGGCGCCGGCTGGGGCGGCGAGGCCCTCGGCAAGGGGCTGGCCGCCATGGTCATCGAGGGCAACTGGGTCACCGGTGCGCTGACGAACGACTTCCCCGACGTCGAGTACACCGTCGCCGAGCTGCCCGCCGGCCCCGCCGGCCAGGGCACGCTGCAGTTCACCAACTGCTGGGGCATGGCCGCCGACAGCCCCAACCAGGAGGCGGCGCTGAGCCTGGTGGAGCACCTGACGAGCACCGAGCAGCAGCTCGCGTTCTCCGAGGCGTTCGGCCCGATGCCGTCCATCGAGTCGGCCGCGGCCGACTGGACGAGCGCCAACCCGGACCTCTCCGCGTTCCTGGACGGGGCCGCGTACGCCCAGTTCCCGCCGAACTGGGCCGGCGCGTCCGACGTCATCACCGACCTCAACGCGCAGCTCGAGTCGCTGAAGACCGGTGACCCGCAGGCGATCCTCGACACGGCGCAGTCGAACCTCGAAGCGATCGCCGAGTAGCACGGATGTCCGTTCTCGCGTCGCCGCGTGACGCCGCGCCCCGCCGTGCCGGGTCCCCTCGCGGGATCCGGCACGGCGAGGCCGTGGCCGGCTGGCTCTTCACCCTGCCCGTGCTCGTGATCCTGGGCGTTTTCCTGCTCGTCCCGGTCCTGATGGCGCTCTGGGTCAGCTTCTCGGACTGGTCCGGGCGCGGCAGCCCGCTGTCGGCCGGCGTCGGCTTCGTGGGGCTGGACAACTACGCGGCCGTCACCACGGGCGGTGGCCTCGCCGAGCGCGACTTCGGCGTCGCGCTGCGCAACAACGCCTGGTACGTGCTGCTGGTCGTACCGCTGCAGACCGCCCTGGCCCTGTTCCTGGCGGTCCTGGTCAACCGCGCGGTGCTGCGGGGCCGCGGCATCTTCCGCACCGCGTTCTACTTCCCCTCCGTGACCAGCTCGGTGGCCATCACGGTGCTGTGGCTGTTCTTGTTCTCGACATCGGGCGTGGTCAACACGATCCTCGCCCGGCTGGGCATCGCCGGGCCCAACTGGTTCAACGAGCCGAGCGGCGTGCTGCACAACCTGCTGGGCGCGCTCGGCGTCACGAGCGGACCCGACGCGCTCACGCAGCACGGCTTCCTCGGCGTGACCTGGTGGGACTGGCTGGCCGGGCCCTCGGTGGCCATGTCGGCGTTCGTGCTCATGGCGATCTTCACGACCAGCGGCACGTTCATGCTGCTGTTCATCGCCGGCCTGCAGAACATCACCCCCGAGGTCGAGGAGGCCGCGATGGTCGACGGCGCGAACGCCTGGCAGCGGTTCTGGCGCATCACGCTCCCCCAGCTCAAGCCGACTCTCTTCACGGTGCTGACCCTGGGCCTGATCGGCTGCTGGCAGGTGTTCGACCAGATCTACACCGGCACGCAGGGCGGCCCGGGCAAGACGACGCTGACGCCCGCTTACCTCAGCTACCAGTCGGCGTTCCTGTCCCAGGAGTGGGGCCAGGGCGCGGCGATCGCGTTCATCCTGTTCGTCATCATCGTGCTGCTGACGATCCTGCAGCGCTTCGTCCTGCGCGAGAGTCCTGACGTGCCGCGGCGGGCCCGACGACGTCGCCGTGCGACCTCTGCAGCTGTCGCCCCGTCGACGGAGGACGCCCGATGAGCCGCACCCCGCGCCGTCCGCTGCTGCGCACCCGCCACCGCATGCCCCGCAAGGCGTTCGCCTGGCAGCTCGGCCTCTACGCGCTGCTGGTCCTGCTGGCGCTGGTCTACGTCTACCCGTTCCTGGTGCAGCTCGCGACGTCGGTCAAGACCGAGGCGGACGCCGCGGCCGACCCCGTCTCGCTGGTCCCCGACCCCCTGACCTGGGCCGCCTACGGCCGCCTGTTCCTGCGCTCCGACTTCCCGGTGTGGTTCGCCAACTCCGCCGTCGTCACGATCCTCGTGACCGCGGGGCGCGTGTTCTTCGACTCCCTGGCCGGCTACGCGCTGGCCCGGCTGAACTTCCGCGGACGCGGCGTGGTCTACGCGGCGTTGGTCGCCGTCATGGCCGTGCCCACCGTGGTGCTGCTGATCCCCAAGTTCCTGGTCATCAACCAGCTGGGCATCTACGACTCGTACGCGGGCATGGTGCTGCCGCTGCTGGTGGACGCCGCGGGGGTCTTCATCATGAAGAACTTCTTCGAGTCCGTGCCGAGGTCCGTCGAGGAGCAGGCGCGCATCGACGGGGCCGGCACGTTCCGGATCTTCTGGTCCGTGGTGCTGCCCATGGCCCGGCCCGCCCTCGTGACCATCGTGATCCTGTCGTTCCAGGGCTCCTGGAACGAGCTGAGCCACTTCATCGTCGCCGCCCAGTCCCCCGAGCTGACGACCCTCACCAAGGGCGTCGCGTCGCTGGCGAGCGGGCAGCTCAGCCAGGGCAGCCAGTACCCGATCAAGCTCGCCGCCGCGGCGATCATGACCATCCCCGTGGCGGTCGTGTTCTTCGTGTTCCAGCGACGCATCATGAACACCAGCGAAGGAGCCGTCAAGGAATGACGACGAGCACGACGACGAGCATGACGTCCACCACCCCGCCCCTGCAGCCGCTGCTCAGCGACGCCGTCATCGCCCTGCGCGCCCCGACCCAGGTCTGGTCCGGCAGGGACGGCGACCTGGGCGCCGCGCCGATCGACGGCGTCTACCACGGCGACGTCCGGCACGTGCGCGAGCTGGTGCTGGAGTGCGCCGAGTCCGACGTCGAGTACATCTCGGTCGCCCCGGACAGCGCCTCGCACGTCGTGTTCGGCGGGCTCCTGCGCCGGTCGGACGACGCGACGCCCGACCCGAAGGTCCGCCTCGTGCGCGACCGGCGGGTCGCCGACGGGGTGCTCGCCGAGACCTGGACGGTCGCCTCGCACCTGACGGAGCCGACGCGCGTGACGCTGCGGCTGCGGCTGCGGGCCGACTTCGCGACCCTGCACGAGGTCAAGGCGGGGATCGCGGGTTCGGCGGGCTCTGCGGGCTCTGCGGGTTCGGACGGCGCAGCGGGGTCGGACGGCGGCGGGAGCGAGGGTGCCGGTGACACCCTCACCGTCGCCGTCGCGCCCGGCTCGGCGACGGCGCGCTCCGGCAGCGCCTCCTTCACGCTGACCGCCGACGGCGCCACGGTGACCTCGGCCCCGGACGGCGCGATCGAGGCCGTCTGGCCGCTCGACGTCCCCGCCCGCGGCCAGGCGGAGGCGGCCTGGACGCTCGCCCTGCACGACGACGCGATGGTGGTTCAGGGTGCCGACGGCACCTGGCCCGGAGTCGCGGCGGGCGCCGCGGCGACCGGACGCGCGGGCGAAGCGGCGGGCGACTCCGCGGGCACGGCCCGGATCGCCGTCCCCGAGGGCGCCGACCCCCGCCTCGGCCGCTGGCTCGACACCGCGCTCGACGACCTCGACGCCCTGCGCCTGACGCTGCCCGGACACCCGGACGACGAGTTCTTCGCCGCCGGCGCGCCCTGGTTCTTCACGCTGTTCGGCCGGGACGCGATCTGGGCCGCCCGGCTCGCGCTCCCGCTCGACGTCCGCGTCGCGGCCTCCACGCTGCGCGTCCTGGCGCGGCTGCAGGGCACCGCCCACGACGTCGAGACCGCCCAGGAGCCGGGCAAGATCCTGCACGAGCTGCGCGCCACGCCGCTCGAGATCCCCGGCGAGGGCGTCGTCCTGCCGCCGCTCTACTACGGCAGCGTGGACTCCACGCCGCTCTGGGTGTGCCTGCTCGCCGACGCCTGGCGTGCCGGCATGCCCGACGACGAGGTCGCCGCCCTGCTGCCCACGCTCCGCGGCGCCCTGACGTGGCTGCTGGAGCACGGCGACAGCGACGACGACGGGTTCATCGACTACATCGACCGGTCCGGGCGCGGGCTGGCCAACCAGGGCTGGAAGGACTCCGGTGACTCCATCCAGTGGCGCGACGGCAGCCTCGCCGACGGCCCGATCGCGCTGTGCGAGGTCCAAGGGTACGCGTACGAGGCGGCGCTCGCGGGCGCCGAGCTGCTGGAGGCGTTCGGGTCGGCGGACGGCGGGGCGCCTGCTGCGGCGGGCACCGCGCCGTCGGGCACCGCGCCGTCGGGCACCGCGCCGTCGGACAAGTTGAACCCGGCCGGGCTGCGCGCCTGGGCCGCGGACCTGCGCACCCGGTTCGCGGCGTCGTACTGGGTCGAGACGCCGGAGGGCCGGTACCCCGCCGTCGCGCTGGACCGGGACAAGCGTCCGGTCGACACGCTGACCAGCAACATCGGGCACCTGCTCGGCACCGGCATCCTCGACCCGGCCGAGGAGGAGCACGTCGCCGGCCTGCTGCTCGGTCCGACGATGTCGACGGGGTTCGGCATCCGCACGATGTCGAGTGGCGCGGCGGGGTACTGGCCGCTGTCGTACCACGGGGGCAGCGTCTGGACGCACGACACCGCCATCGCGGTGCACGGCATGCACCGCGCGGGCCTCGCCGACAAGGCCCGTGAGGCCGTCGACGGGCTGCTCGCCGCCGCCGAGGGTTTCGCGTACCGCGTCCCGGAGCTGCACGGGGGCGACCCCGCGACCCGCGCCGGCGTGCCCACACCGTACCCGGCGGCCTGCCGCCCGCAGGCATGGTCGGCGGCGGCAGCGATCACCTGCCTGGCGGTCACGGGCGCGCGGACGGACGCCGTCGCCGTCTGACCCGGTCCCGTCTGACCCGGGCCCGTCTAGCCCGGGCCCGTCTGACACGGGCTGCCCGAAGGTCCGCCGCGGAGGTCCCGCGGCGGACCTTTCCCGTGCTCAGTCCCGTGCTCCGAGACGCCAAAGGTAATCTTTCGTCATGAACCGGGTGACCCTGCAGGACGTGGCGGACCACGCCGGGGTCTCGATGAAGACCGTGTCCAACGTGGTGCGCGGCTACCAGCACGTGAGCCCGCGGATGCGCGAGCGGGTGCAGGCCGCGATCGACGAGCTCGGCTACCGGCCCAACCGCACCGGCCGCAGCCTCGCGACGGGCCGGTCGAGCATGCTCGGGCTCGCCTTCCCGGACCTGCGGCGGCCGTACTTCGCGGAGCTCGCGCACGTCTTCGCCCGGGTCGCCGAGGCGCGCGGCTACCGGCTGCTGCTCGCGGAGACGGGCGCCACGGCGGACGGCGAACGCTCCGTCCTGCGCGACCCCGAGGCCGGGATCATGGACGGGATGGTGCTCCAGCCCCAGGTCCTCGCCGCCCGGGACCTGGACGACCAGCGGCACGGCCTGCCCATCGTCTTCCTCGGCGAGGACCCGCAGCCCGACGGCGCGGACCAGGTGGCGATCGACAACGTCGCTGCCGCCCGCGACGCCGTCGGGCACCTGGTGCGGTCCGGACGGCGCCGCATCGGGTTCCTTGGCCACGAGACCGACCGGATCTCGTGGACCTCCACGCTGCGGATCGAGGGCTACCGCGCCGCGCTCGCCGAGGCGGGCCTGCCCGCCGACCCGTCGCTGCTCGTCGCGCGGCGGCAGGACGGCGACGCCCGCGACGCCGAGGAAGCCCTCAGCGCCGCGCTGGACGCCGGCCTGAAGCTGGACGGCCTCCTGTGCCGCGACGACCTCGCGGCGATCGGCGCCCTGCGTGCCCTGCGCCGGCACGGCCTGGACGTCCCGGGCGACGTCGCCGTGATCGGCTGGGACGCCATCGAGCTCGGCGCGAGCACCGCACCCAGCCTCACGTCCGTCGCGCCGGACACGAGGGCGCTCGCCGAGCGGGCCCTCGACCTGCTGCTGGAACGCCTGGAGGGCTACGCCGGCGCGGGCCGCCACGTCACGGTGGGCCACACGATCGAGTACCGCGAGAGCGCCCCGAAGCTCCCGCCCCCGAGCGACACCCCCTAGTCGCCCGCCCGCCGGCTCCGGCAGCACTCCCCTGCCCAGGCCGGCACTCTCCTCACCAAGTCGGCAGTCTCGTGACCAGGCCGGCAGTCCCCTCACTCAGGTCGGCAGCTTCCTGACCAGGTCGGCACATTGCATCGAGGTCGGCACAGCCCTGTGCCGACCTCGATACCAACTGCCGACGCCGATACGAACTGCCGACCTCTCGCGCGCGGCACCGGCAGGGTGCGCGCCGCCGCACAGCCATCTACCCAGTCATTGGGCCCGAAACTGCCCTGATTTCGGGCCCAATGACTGGGTTGATGCTGCGGCGTCCGGCACCGACGTTCGGCGGCGCGGCTGGTGTCGGCGGCTGGTGTCGATCTCGACAGACAGTCGACGTGGGTCTCGGCGGGTGCCGGTTCCGCCGTGCTGCGTTCACCGCAGCCGTTCGAAGTTCACCGTGCCTGGACAGTCCGGCTCAGCCAGAACACCCAGGGCGCAGCCGTTCGGAGTTCGCCGTGGCTGGATAGTTCGGCCCGGCCGGAACACCCAGGGCGCAGCCGCTCGGAGTTCACCATGGCTGGATAGTTCGGCTCAGCCAGAGCATCCAGGGCGCAGCCGGACGAAGTTCAGCCCAGCCGACACCCCTCGTCTGTGCTCACGTTGCCTCCAGCCGGCCCGACAAACCACCCACAGCAGTCAGCCCCACCAGTGAGCCCACACTCGCCGGCCTGCACCAGTCCGCGCGAGTGAGGCAGTCCCGCCCGGGACCGTCCGCCCGGGAGCGCCGTGCAGGGATTCCGCGCGGGACTGCCTCGCTCAGGCTCGTGTCGGGTCGACCGCCGCGAGCTGCTCCACCAGCGCTGCCCGCACCGAGTCCGGCAGGTCGACAGCGGAGAGTTCCGCGAGCTTCTCGGCCACCGTGTGCGTGCTGCTCACGACGTCCCAGGCCTCCAGCTTCTCCGGGTTGCCCGACTGCGCGCTCTCCAGGATGACGCGGGCCGCCTCGGTCCGGTCCGAGCCGATGCGCAGCGGGCCGCCCTCGACGCGGACCACGATCTCCGCCGTCGGCGGCGCGGAAACCTTGATGCTCCACCGGCCGTCGACGCCGTCCACCGCGACCACGGCGCCGTTCACGGTCACCGGCCCTTCGGGGAGCCCGGCGAAGAACGTCACCGTCCACTCCCGGTGCGCCGGCACCGCCGTCGCGTCACCGCGCACCGGCTCGATGCGGAACTCGCCGCGCTCGCGGTCCCACCGCAGCGCGGTCGACGCGGCGGGTCCGGCATCGCTGCTCGGCGCACCGCCGATCGAGGCAACGCCGTCCACCGGACCAACCACACCGTCCTCGGCGTCCTCCACCAGCACGAACTCTCCCGACGCCCCCGGCGCCACGAGCACCTCCAGCGCCTCGGGGTTCCGGGTCGCGTCGAGGTCGGGGCCTGCGTCGAGCGGCAGGATGCCGCCCTCCCTCAGCAGCGCGGGGACGGACCCGAGGGGCCGGTGCATCTCGACGGTGCGTCCGCCCTGGTAGACGGCGTCGGTGAAGATGTCGGTCCACAGCCCGTCGGGCAGCCACACCCGCGCGCTCCCCCGGAGCGACGCGGCGTCGCGGGGCGCGGTGATCGGCGCGACCACGAGCTCGCTGCCGAAGGCGTACTCGTTGGGCACGCGGTACGCCTCGCCATGCCGCGGCTCCAGGTGGTACATCGGCCGGACCAGCGGCACGCCGGCGGCGGCGCGGTGGTTCATGGTGTGCAAGTAGGGCACCATGCGGTGCCGGAACCGCAGGGCGTCGTCCATCGCGGCCCGGTGCTCCGGCGGGAAGACCCACGGCTCCTTGCGGATGAACGGGTTGTTCGCCGAGTGCAGCCGCATGATCGGCGAGAAGACGCCGAACTGCACCCAGCGGGTCGCGAGCTCGTCGTCACGCACTCCGCGGGTGTGCCCGCCGATGTCGTGGCTCCACCAGCCGTAGCCGATGTTGGCCGCCGTCGCCGTGAACTCCGGCTGGAACGCCAACGACTCCCACGAGACCACGGCGTCGCCGGAGAAACCGACCGCGTACCGGTGGCTGCCGGGTCCCGCGTACCGGGAGAACGTCATGCCCGGCTTGCCGTCGCGGGCGGCGTCGAGGTGGTGGAAGTGGTTCAGCACCCACAGCGGGTCCACGCCCGCCATCCCGGAGGTGCGCCCCTGCTGCCAGTCGATCCACCAGAAGTCGACGCCCTGCTCCTCCAGCGGGTGGTGCAGCTCCCGGAAGTACGCCTGGAGGAACGCCGGATCGGTCGGGTCGAACGGGATGGGCTGCTCGGTGTCCGGGTCCACGCCCAGGGCGCGGGCCATCGCGGGGTACGCGTCCTCGAAGGCGCGGACGCCGTCGGCCGGGTGCAGGTTGAGCGTGGTGCGCAGCCCGCGCTCGTGCAGGGAGCCGAGGAAGCCCGCGGGGTCCGGGAACAGCGTGGGCTCCCACGAGTAGCCGGTCCAGCTGCTGCCGAACCGCTCCGGCACGGAGCCGACGCGGTGCCAGTCCATGTCGATCACGGCGACGGAGAACGGGATCTGCTCGGCCGCGAACCGGTCCATGAGCGCCAGGTACGACTCGTCGCTGTAGGGGTGGTACCGGCTCCACCAGTTGCCGAGCGCCCAGCGCGGCAGCCGCATCGGGTGCCCGGAGACCCGGTAGAGGTCGCGGACGGCGTCGCCGTACTCGCGGCCGAACGCGAACACGTACAGGTCCTGCCGGCCGGGCACGCGGGAGCCCACCCAGCCGTCGTCCTCGAACAGGAACGACGCCGAGTCGTCGACCACGCCGATGCCGTCGCGCGACACGACGCCGGGCTCCAGCTCGGCACGGCCGTCGACGTCGTCCAACGTGCGGGCCGTGCCGCCCAGGTCCCACGTGGGCTCGCCGTACCGCCAGCGCCCGGAGTCACGCCCGAGGATCTCGACGACGAGACCGCTCGCCGAGAACTCCCCGCCGTCGTACCGCAGCCGGGCGCGCGCCGTCGTGAGCACGACGCCCTCGCCGACCCGCTCGACGGCGAAGTCGGCGGGCGGCAGGTCGCGGCGGATCGCGAACGTGGAGGCGCGGTCCTCGAACCCGCCGTCCGCCGAGCGCTCGACCCGGAAGACGCCGTCGCTCAGCACGGTGATGCGCCACCCGGCGCCGTGCACCTGCTGCTCGCTGCGCGCGCGGGGCGCGGCCTCCGGCAGGGGCCGGACGACGGACAGGCTGTCGACGATCTCTGACATGGAACTCCTCGGTGCTTGCGGTACGTGCTTCGATTCGCGACGGCTCAGCCGGTCAGGCTCAGCTCTTGACGGCGCCCTGCGTCACGCCGCTGATCACCCAGCGCTGCGCGAACAGGTAGGCGACGATCGTCGGCGCCATCGCCATGAGGTACGACGCGAACGCGACGTTGTAGTTGGTGCCGAACTGGCTCTGGAAGATGTTCTGCACCACGGGCAGGGTCTGCAACGTGGGGTCGGACATGATGAGCGACGGCATCATGAAGTCGTTCCACGACGCCAGGAACGCGAAGATTCCGACCGTAGCGTTCATGGGCCCGAGCAGCGGCAGGATTATGCGCCAGAAGATCTGCCACGTGCTCGCGCCGTCGATCCGGGCGCTCTCCTCCAGCTCGATCGGGATGGAGCGCAGGTAGGCGGTGTAGAGCAGCACGCTGAACGAGAGCTGGAACATCGCGTGCAGGATGCCCACGCCCAGCGGGTTGTCCAGGCCGGTCAGAGCCGTGAGCTGGATCTGCGGCAGCGCGACGACGGGGAACGGCAGGAACAGCGCCGCGAGCAGGTAGACCATCGACCAGCGGAAGAACCGGTGCGTCCAGTTCCGGGCGATGGCGTAGGCCGCCAGCGAGCTGAGGAACAGCGTGAGCAGCACGGCGATCGCCGCCACGGCCAGCGAGATGCCGAACGACACCGGGAACCGCGTGAGCGACCAGGCCTCGGCGAAGCTCGCCGGGTTGAACGGGGCCGGGAGCGAGAACGCGTTGCCGTCGGCGGACTGCGCGCTCGTCTTGAACGCCATCGACAGCGTCACGTACAGCGGCACGAAGACCGTGAGCGTCGCGAGACCGAGCAGGATCGTCAGCGGCCAGTTGGTGCGGTGCACGCGGCCGACGTGCGCAGGGCGCGGGGATCGGGCGGACGGGCGCGGGCCGGCCGGGCCCGGGCCGGCGGTGCGAGAGGCTTCGACGGTGGTCACAGCTGGACCGCCCTTCCACGGGTGGCGACGATCTGGGCGACGGAGATGAGCGCGGTGACGACCAGGAACACCGTGGCGTTGGCCATCTGGTAGGCGTAGTCGCCCCCGGTGAAGCCGCCGAAGATCGTCATGGCGACGCTGCTCGTGGCCGTCCCGGGCCCGCCGCCGGTCAGGCCGACGATGACGTCGTACACGCCGAGGTAGCCCTTCACGCCGAGGATCGTGTTGATCAGGATGAAGCCCGCGATGAGGGGCACGGTGATGGACCGGAACTGCCGCCAGGGCGTGGCGCCGTCCAGGGCGCTCGCCTCGTACAGGTCGCTCGGGATGGACGTCAGGCCGGCCGTGTAGACCAGGAGGGCGCCCGGGATCGTCTGCCACGCAGACACGATCACGATGGACAGCCAGGCCAGGTCGGGGTTGCCGAGGATGCTCTCCTCCAGCGGCCCGAAGCCCACCGCCGTCGCGATCGCGGGCAGCGAGTTGGAGAAGAGGAAGTTGAACACGTACGCCACGACGATCCCGGAGACCACCATCGGGATGACGAACACCGTGCGCAGCGTGGTCGCGAATCGGATCCGCCGGGTCAGCGCCACCGCCAGCGCGAGCGCGATGGTCTGCGCGACGACGACGGTGACCAGCGCGAACCCGAGCGTGAACCCGTACGACTCCAGGATGCGCGGGTCGCTGAACAGCGCGGCGTAGTTGCGCAGGCCCAGGAACGACCAGTCACCGAAACCCACGTAGTCGGTGAGGCTGTAGAAGATGCCGATCAGCGCGGGGACGATCACGAACGCCGTGAAGATCAGCAGCGTCGGGACCAGGAACACGTAGTACAGCGGCTCCACGCGCCGTCCACTCTTGCGACGGATCGTGGACTGGGCCATCGGACGGCCCGTGCCCCGGGCCGCCGTCGAGCTCTGGTACATCGTTGTGTCAGTCATACCGTGGCCTCCCGTCCGGCGAGCCGGCGCCAGTCGGCGTCGAGCTGGCGGAGCATGCCCTCGAAGTTGCCGGAGCGGATCGCGGACTGCAGGTAGTTGCCGAGCGGGATCGACGTCGGCACGAACGTCCCGGCCCCCTGGTAGAAGGCGGCGCGGTCCACGTAGTCCTGGAGCCCGGCCAGGCGCTCGTCCTGCTGCGGCGGGGCGTCCTTGAGCGTCGAGTACGCGAGGTTGTCGCTGTTGTAGGCGTTGATGTTGTCGGGCCGCATGAGGAACTCGACCAGCTCGCGGGCCTCGTCCTGGTGGGCCGACGCCGTCGGGATCCACAGGCCCAGGTCGATGTTGACCCGCGCCTGCCGGTCCTCGGGGTTCTCGGAGACGGGCAGCGCGAAGGTGCCGATCTCCAGGTCGGGATCCACCAGCGCGATCTGGCTGAGCGCCCAGGGGCCCTGGAGGTACATGGCGGCCTCGCCCTTGCCGAAGGCGAGGTTGCCGTCGGCGTAGGCCCGCACCGCGTGGTCCTCGTTGAAGTACGACGAGATGGTCTTGGCGCGCTCCATCGGCACGGCGAAGTCCTTCTCGAAGGAGACCTCCGAGTCCGGCCCGACGTCGGTGCCCAGCTCCTTGAGGCGGCGGAAGAACTCGCCGGGCGCCACGAGGCTGCCGACGGAGTAGTCGAACAGGCCCTGCCAGAGTGTCCAGGTGTCGCGGTCGGTCGCGTAGACCGGCGTGATCCCGGCGCGGGTCAGCTCGTCGCAGACGTCGACGAACTGCGTCCACGTCTCCGGGACGGGCAGGTCGTGCTCCGCGAAGATCTTCTTGTTGTAGATAACACCGGCAGCCGCCAGCGAGTACGGCAGCACGCTGGTGCGGCCGGGGTACGTGGCGTACTGGTCGGTGAGCTCGCCGATGTCGGTCCGGACCGCCCGCGCCGACGGCAGGTCGGAGAGGTCACCGAGCACGCCGCGCTTGATGTAGCGGGCGAGCTCCAGGTTGTCGTTGAAGCAGCCGACGTCGGCGGGCTCGTTGCGCACGAACTGCGGGGCGATGGCGACGGTGCTGTCGTGCACCACGGTGAGGCCCGGCCGCTCCTTCTCGAACCGCCGCAGCAGCTCGTCGAAGTAGGCGATGACCTCCTGCTTCTGCTCGTAGAAGCGCAGGGTGGTGCCTCCGCCGGACCCCGCCGAGGCCGACGCGCACCCCGCCACACCGAGCGCGACCAGTGCGGCCGAGCCGGTGAGAAAGGACCGTCGGCTCAGCGATGAGGGACGACCTGAACCTGGACTCACGCTGCATCTCCCATGCTCGAACTCCGTTGCTCGCGGCGACCGTCGGAATTTACAGCGCTGTAAAAGATCCGTCAAACATCCGGCGGCTCGGCTTCCTCGTCGGTCCGACTCGAAGTGGCAGGATCACCGACGAAGATCCAGGCCAGTCCAGGGAGGTCCCGATGGAAGCGCGGACGGAAACCGCACCAGCGCCCGTGCGCACCAGCGAGCGCCTCATCGCGTTCCTCGACGCCGCGATCGCCATCGCGCTGACCCTGCTGATCCTGCCGTTGATGGAGAGCGTGTCGGAGGCGGTGGACGAGCAGCAGACCCTGGGCGAATACGCCGCCGAGCACAGCTGGCAGCTGCTGGCCTTCGCGCTCAGCTTCGTGATCATCGCGATGTTCTGGCGCATGCACCACGGGATCCAGGCGCCGGACACTCCCCTGACCCAGCCGCACCTGACGCTGCAGCTCGCCTGGCTGTTCACCATCACGGTGATGCCCGTGGTCACGGCGCTGACGGGCGGCCTGGACACGGACCGGCCGCTGGTGGCGTCGTACATCGGCAACCTCGCGGTGAGCGCGTGGCTGCTGTTCGTGATCGCCCTCGTCGAGCGCCGCGACCGGACGGCGGCCGGGCTGCCCGTGGACGCGACCCTCCCGGCGACGCCGCTGGCCGTCGCGCTGCTGTTCACGCTGACCCTGCTGCTGGCGCTGATCGTCCCGTCGTACTCGTGGCTGTTCCTCATGGCGCTGTCGGGTCTGGTCCGGGCCATGCTGGTGCGGTTCGGCGTCGTGGGGCGGGAGCGGCCAGCTCGCGGCGGGGGCAACGGCGCCGCCGAGCACTCGTCAGGAATCGAGAAGCGCCCCCCGCCGTCCGCTCCCTAACGTTGTGGGCATGGCAAACATCGACTCCGTCACCCTCGAGGTGGCCGACCCCAGCACCGCCCGTTCCTTCTACGACGCCGCCTTCGGCCTGGGCGAGGACCGCCTCGACCTGCGCGCCGGCGAGACGCCCAGCACCGGGTTCCGCGGCTTCCACATCTCCCTCGTCTCCGACCAGCCCGGCGACGTCCACGCGCTGTTCGACGCCGCGGTCGCCGCGGGCGCCTCGGTGCTCAAGCCCATGGCCAAGTCCATGTGGGGCCACGGCGGCGTGGTCCAGGCGCCGGACGGCACCATCTGGAAGATGGCGACGTCCGCCAAGAAGGACACGCGCCCGGCCGAGCGGCGGTTCGACGAGATCGTGCTCCTGATCGGCGCCGAGGACGTCTCGGCGAGCAAGAAGTTCTACGTGGGCCACGGCCTGACGGTCGGCAAGAGCTTCGGCTCCTACGTCGACTTCAAGATGGGCTCCAGCCCCATCGGCTTCGGCCTCTACAAGCGCGCCGCGCTGGCCAAGGACGCCGGGGTGCCGCCGGAGGGCACGGGCTCGCACCGGCTCACGGTGGGCGGCGACCTCGGGAAGGTCACGGACCCGGACGGGTTCGCGTGGGCGTGAGCGACGGCTACCCCGGCGGCGTCGGCGGGTAGAACTCGCCGTCGTCACCCTGGACCCTGGCGTCGAGCGCGCCGGCGAGATCGATCATCTTCGCAAGAACCGCTTCGTCGGGGTTCCGTACCGTCACGCGACCACCGTGGAAGCGGAACGGGACCTCGGCGTGCTGCGGGTGCCCGGTCCACGCCGCGAGGTCCGGGCTGGGGATCGTGAGCACTTGCCCACCGGGAAGCGCGGCGGTGATCCCGTCACGGAGGCTGAGCTCCGCATCGGTCTCGACGAGAGCACGCCACTCGTCGGCGCCGATCAACGGGCCGTCGCCGTCCGGAGCGCTGCTTCGCGTGATGTGCAGTTCATACCCCATTGCGTCCTCCTTGATCATCCTCTGAAACATGCGGTACCACCGACGGCAGGGCAGGTGCCTCACTTCATGCCTCGCGCCAGCAGCGTTCCCAGCACCCACGCTCTCGCGCGCGCAGGCGACCGCCATGGTCGCCGGTGACTGCCCGAGATGTACAGTTTCGGCTCATGGACGGGAACGGGCCGCGGACGGCGACAATCGTTGTGATGACCTCTGTCGTCGCAGGTGCGATCTTGCTGGCGGCCTTTCTTCCCGCAGGCATTGATGCCGTCCGAGCCAGGTTCGGTACTGCCAGCACCGTGGTTCCTGGTGAAGACCCTCTGCGCCCGGCCTTCATGGAGCTGCCTGAGAGTCCCGCCGGCGACCCCTGCGCGGCCGAGCGGGATCCGGCACCCGCCGGGCTGTCCGCGACGTACGCCCTGGGCTGGGACGACGGGCTGGTCGGCCCGCTCAGTCCCGAGCAGGCGAGCCAACGCGACGAGACCGGGCTCCCGTATGTGGCGGTGCTGCATTCGGAAGGGGACGCGCACGCGGTGGTCCGCGTGGCGTGGGCGGATCGCCGCGCGGAGATCGACGTGCTCGACGACGCCGGTGAGCCGACGTCTCGGGACGAGTTCCGCGTCGACGACGACGGGTCGCTCTTCCTGCTGGACCACACCGACGGTGAGCCGATCTCGGTCGAGCCATCCGAGGAGCACGTGGTGCGGACGGTGAGCTACGGGCGGGACGGACAGGCGGTCTGCGGGCTGAATGACGGGGGCTTCCTCCAGACATCGGCCGAGATCGACCGCCCGCATACCGACCGTCCCACCTTCGGCGCCTGGCAGGAGGTTCTCGCGATCGCAGGCATCGAGGGCGCCGACCTGTCCGGCACGGCCGGATCGCCTCCGCTCCCGGTCAACGACGACGGCGACCGGTGGGCTCCGGGCCATCCGTTGCGCCCTGGCGACCTCGAGGCGATGTTCACGCCAGGCTCGCGCGCCCGCGAGTCGGGCGATCCCGTGGAGATCGAGGTCGTCGAGGCGGGCGAGGTCAAGCTCCCGTCGGGTCGGCTCCTGGCCACCGACCCCGGGTACCTGACACGGGATCTTCGGCCCGAGGAAGGACCACTCACGGCCCGGGTCTCGCCGGGTTCCTACCCGGTCGAACTGAGCATCGCGCAGAACCTGGAGAACGCCTGGGGCACAGTCGCCGGAGCGCGGGTCGTCGTGTCTGACGAGCCCGTGGTGTCCTGGGACCTCGGTCTGCGCGAGGGCGAGACCGAGGCCGATCTCAACGACGAGGAGTTCTTCGGTTTCGGCGTCGACACGGGGACTGCATCGTTCACCGACGTCGAGGCGATCTCCGCCGTCGCGGACCCTGCCCAGGAGGTCTTGGGCTCCCTGGACGACGACGGGTACCAAACCGTCGACAACGGCGCCCTGGTGATGTGGCACGCCGGGTACGGCGACGGGTTGTACCCCGTGTGGGTGGGCCGCGACAGCGGCGGCGCGGTTGCGGCCTTCGTCGCCGACATGCTCGTCCTCGACGGACCGGACGAGTCGACCGCAGGACCCTGACCAGCTGCCGGCACGTCTGCGCAGGCCCGCCGTAGGCCTTGGCGTCGGTCTTGACCAGGACAGCTCGGCTAGAGTCCGCGCATGGTCCGCTACGAGCAGTCATGGAACCGGACGAGGAGCAACGAGCGCATGGTCTGGGCGGCCCATCTGCTCGACCTGCTCTACGTTGAACCGCGAACGAAAGACCTCTCACCGGGATGGAGCATGGGCGTCATCCGTTTCTGGTCCCATGACGGCCGCAGAGCACGCGACGTGGTTCTGGTCCGGCGCGAGTACTCCGCAGGCGAACCGACGGGCCGCACTCAGGTTCTCGTCCCGGCACCGGACGAGATGTATGACCCGTGGGGGCCGTGGGGCTCCTGGCACACCGCTGAGACCGACGACGAGGCGCTCGCGATCATCTGCGACGAGCTCGACAACCTGCCGCACCGAACGGTTGAACCTGTGGTGTGGACTCTGCGGGACGACGACGGTGTCGTCGTGCGGCTGGTCGCGACGGAGCCGGACTACCCCGGTCTAGCTGGTCAGATGGATCCGACGCACCTGTTCACCCGATGGAGCGAACACCTAACTGACAAGCGACGGATCGATTCCGTTCCCGGGCTCACGATGCACGACCACACCGGCGCCAGTGTGCCCGCCTACCGGATCATCGTCTTCGACGACGGCGGAGTCAGCTGGCGCTGGGACCTGGCGGAGAGCTGACGAGACCGCTTCCGGTGTGGGCTCATCGAGGTCCACGACCGCCCGTTCCGGAGCCGCGCCCACAGAGCCCTCATCGCCGTGGCCATCGAAGGGCCCTGAGCACTTCAGTAACTGTTCGGCGCCTTGACCGACTGCCAGTGCCACGGCTCCGGGTTGCGCCCGGACGGTTCGGCGAACGGCGGGTGCACCCAGCCGTAGGCCTCCGCGTTGGCCTTCAGCCAGTCGTACTGCGCCGACCCGAACGCGGCTACCCCGCCGCCGATGTCGATCGCCAGACCCGTGCCGTGGTTGGAACAGCCGGGCGGGGCCGCGGTCTTGGACGACGGGTCGTACAGCGCCTCCTGTTCCGCGTAGGTGCGGTAGGAGGAGTTGATGGTCATGTTCACGCCGAATTCCGCCGCGTAGGCGGCGTTCAGCTCGGCCAGGGCGCCGACGACGTCGGAGCGCACGTAGTGCCCTGAGGCGAACGGGATCTGAGCCAGCTCGGACGACGACAGGTGCCCGTTCTCGGCGGACCAGACCTGGTCGGGCTCGGGGCAGGTGCCGGCCGGACCGGTGTTGGTGTCGTCGGTCGTGCCGGTGTCGTCGCCCGGCTCGGCACCGGTGTCGTCCGCACCCGGGTCGGTGGCGTCAGCCTCTGCCTCTGCCGCGTCGTCCGCGGTCTCCGCCGACACCGCGGCGGCGGCCTCCTCGATACCGGTCGCCGCCTCGGCCAGGGCCTTGGTCAGCCGGCCTGCGTCGCCGAGGACGTTGGCGCTCGCCTTCAGTGCCGCACCGGCCTCGGCGCTGCCCGCCTGAGCGGTGCCGGCCTGGGCCGTCGCAGCGGGAGATGCGTCCGCCTTAGTTTCCGCCGCGGTCTGGACCTCCGCCGCCCGCGCGATCAGCTTGTCCGCCTGCGCTGTCAGATCGCCCGCGCCGTCCAGCGCGGCGCGCAGGGCGTCCCGGCCGGCGGCGTCCGCGGCCGACTCCGCGTGCACCTGCTCGCCGTCCGCCACTGCCGCCTTCAGAGCATCCCGGGACTCCTCCAGCCCGGAGACGGCCCGGGCCAACCGGGCCTGCCGCCCCGAGGCGACGACCGCGCCGGTCGCCTCACGCAGCGCGGCGGTCACGGCGGGCACGTCGTCGTCGTCGAGCGCGTCACTTGCCTCCAGCACCGCGCTGGCATCGACCTCTGTACCCGATGCGAGTGTGGTCACCGACTTCAGGGACGCCAGCGCCCGCTCGGCGTCCTCGATCGCCGTGTTGAGCGCACGACGCGCGGACTTGGCCGCGGCCTTCCCGTCCGGGCTCTTCAGCACGGCCCGGGCGCCGTCCAGGTCAGTGGTGAGGGCGGTCTGGAGCGACACGCTCTCGGCGATCGCCGCCTGCGCTCCGCCCGCCGCGGACGACGGGTTGGTCGCCTCCGGTTCGAAGACATCGAACGCGTAGGCGCTCCCTGCCGCGACGACCAGGCTTGTCACGGCTGCGACGATGCCGATCGTCCACCGCTTGCGTCTCCGCTCCGAGGCACGCGTGCCCCGCCTGGGCCGCGGCGACGTTGGAGGCGCCGGCGGCTCGGGCCAGAGGGGGGTTTGGGTCAGCACCGACGGAATCTACCGCCGATCCGGGGCCGGCGCTCAGATCGCATGGGGTGAATTTCGTGCCAATCTCACGAGCTTCGTCTACACGGCAGGGCCAAAGAGCTTTACTCGCTCGGAAGCTCCCTCAAGCATCGGAACAGCCAGCGGCTGGTTGCGCGATCGGAACTCACCGAGCAGATCCTCTGCAAGATTCTGACAGATCTCGGTGAAGTTGACGCCTTCAGACTTTTTTCGATTCAGTCGCACCTGATAATCCGATGGAAACTCATCCGCCAAGCGCCTGATCCTCGTGAGTAGATCTTCCACGTCGGCGCCAGGTGCCCCCATATCAACAGACAAGGTGTACAGCCCACACAGACCGTGCAACAGATTCCAGCGATACGACCGCCGTCCTTCACCGACAATACGGTTGTCGACAGGCCAGGTCGAGAGCGTTACGAAGTCGTATCGAAACTTCTCCCGCGCCGGATCTATTGCAGGACACACGACCCACCCCGACTCAGGTCGATCGAGTCTCTCCAATTCCGCACGGAAGAATTCTGGGCCGCCCCCAAGACCGTCTTTTTCGCCGATCGCCCTCAGGGAAACAGTCAGGTCGCTCCAAGACATCGGAACGCCGACCCTGCCGATCACGGCACCCAGAGCCACTCGGTTCATCGCTGTAGCGCTCTCAGGTGAGACACTCTCTTGTTGCGCCCGCGTCCACGATGGCACTCCTCCCGAGCCAACGTTTCCTCCACAGCCACTGCAAGATCGATACCCGCGCAGGCCGAACTAAACACGGTCTGAAGAATCGATCTCGGGCTGGGACGTGAACCAAATATCACCCACCGAGTTCGCGATCCCGAACGGGGTGAACTCAGGATCGGCCAACACGTGCCACAGAAATTCGGACGCGGACACTTCAAACCGAGCCATTCCGTTTTCTAAGGTGTCGTCAAGCCCATCACTAGCTTTGGCAATCACCGGCCACGAACTTGGGTCGACTCCCGGAGTTGCATACCAGAAATAGATATCACCAAGTTCTGTGCCACCCCAAGGAATTAAACCCGCCTCGCCCGGTTCAAACATCAGATACGGCGATAGGACGCCACCACCGCCAGCATCACCCCGCCCAACCGTCGCCGAGAGATGGTGCCACATAGCAAGCAAGCCATCTCCGCTATCCGCACGTCCGTCGTGCACGAAGATGAACCGGCAGAATGCCCCCTCACCGAACCTGGTGGCCAATGCGAAATAGTCGTCAGGCAGGCTGACCTGAAGCCGTGCCTCGATTTCGGAGCGGTCGACATGGAAGGATGAATCGACTCGACCTACAAGTTTCCCGATTCTCTGCACCCACATAATGCCCCCTAGTCGTAGCACCGTGCACATCGGCTTCGCCCGATCGACGGGTGTCACTAACGCCGGCGGAGGGATCGCGTCGTACTCGTGAGAATCTGTCCGTCTAACGCATGCGAGCGAAAGTCTCGAGAAGCGCTCTCAGTCGTAGTCACTTAGGCGCACCAGGCAGCGGCGGCGTCCACTGCAACGCAAGACCGTCTGCAGTCAGCTGGCCGTATAGGTGTTCCCCTCCGGGTCGTCAAACGTCGGCGGTTGAATATGTCGCGCCACGCCAAATTGACTGAATTCTTCGTCGCAGGCGACACGCCAAATAAACTCTGAGGCCGTCATGTCGAACTGATGAAAGGGCGGCCGTTCGGCCGATAGTGCCAATATCGGCCACCGTTTGGACCCAGCCGGGTCGACCAGCCAGTAGTAGCGGTCATCGGCAGTACTTGAACCCCATTCGAGCAGGCCAGGCGAATTGGGCCGATAGAGCTCATACGACTGATATCTCGACCGAGACCAAGGGTTTTCCCGGTACGAGGTTTCGAGGCTGTGCCACAGCCCAACCAGGTCGTAAGGATCACCTGGTTCCGCTGTATAGATAATTGCCGCCCGGGAAATCACGCCCCCGCCAAGAACCTCAACCAGTTCCTTGTAATCCTTGGGCAGCTCAATCCCTAACTCTGCCTCGACATTCGGCCAACTCACCTCCTGTCGAACTGCCCTGAATCCGACCGCATCCGTCAGCCGCTGGACCCACGGCTCGAAGCCATCCAAGACAACGGCGCCTTCCATGTTGCGATCAGTCTGTTGGCAAACACCCAGGAGTCCGGGTGCCAACGCTCGTGTTGTAGACCATACAGAACCCGCTCTCCTTCGTCACGCTACTGGACCAAAGCATCGTGATCGTGTGGGGATACGGCGAGTCGTCACGATAGTGCGCGTTTACGGAATAGAAGATCGCGTCGTTTTCTTGGTTGGAACGAATTACCATGCGTGACCCACGTGGTCACCAACCTCTAGTTCTACCGCCAGGCCCCATCAATAACACCCTCACGCCGGCGACACTGCGCAACGGCACAGGCGGCCTGACGCCTGAATCCTGATGCTTTAAGAAAGGCACCGGCCCTGCCAACTCGTTTGTCACGGCAAGACGACCGGATCCATCGGGGATTTTGACTTCATCGTTCGTGTCCGCGATGCGTCCGAGTAGCATCAACAACCCTGAGATGTCCCCGGCCTCGGCTTCGACGAGGTCGGTCATATACGGGACTGCCGGTGACGTGATCCGACCGACAACTCGCCCACCGACGAGGAGCTCAAAGAGTCCGTCGACTGCGCCCTCCGCTATCGCGGGATCCGTCGATGACACGTTGGCCAAGCACTCTCGAACCTCCTCATCCAAAGGCCCGTACACCCGCTTAAGTTCCTCGTGGATGCACCTTACAGCCACGTCGCTGATCACCTCTCTTCGACCCCGGAGCGTTAGCACGTTGCGGGTACTACATCCGGGCCCGACCTTGCCCCACCGCCGGCACTGTGGGCGTCGATCCTTCACAGATTTGGTAACCACAGCCGGCACGCCGTGGTCGAGGACCGCGTCCGGATCGCGAAGCAGACCGCCCTGGGTATCTGCCCTCAGCATCGTGGCAGGTCAACTCGCCTGGACGCTCCTGACAGGCATCGCTGCCGACCTCGACGCCTGGACCTGGCCCCTCGGGTTCGCCGACCACGAACTGCTCGCGAAGGCAGAACCGATGACCATGTGCCAGCTCGTCTGCCGGCTCCCCGCCCGACTGGCCCGCCACGCCCCGCAGCAAACGATCGCTCGGCTTCGACCGCGACCACCCCCACGCCGCGGCCACCACCTGGTAGCGGCTGACCGCGATCACAACCTGACCGGACGACGACGTCCCGACGCGCCGCGCAGAAGGAGCGGCGGCAACAGCACGACCCCGGCCGGAACCGGCGCACGTAGCGACACGCACCCGCCAAGCACACCAAGACCGGGTCAAGAACCAGATCTGACGAGACGATCAGGCGGGGCTACCCACCATGGGAATAGCCGAGGCAAGAGATTCCTCGATCGCGGTCCACGGTTACCCCCCCCCCCGCGGCATGAAGATCCATCCTCATGGAAAGCCTGCCCTCCCCCGGAAGGGTCGCGAGACGCAGTTTTGCGCATCGTTCACCCGGGCCCCAGTTGAATGGCGCGATACGCCATCGCTCGTTGCACGACTTCTTCCGGCGTAGGGTCGGAATCAAAATGCTCATCCGGATAGAAGATCAGGTCGCTCGCATTTGGGTGCGGGACTTGGCTCTCGAAATAACTGACAAGCTCATCAGTTTCAGACTCAGAGAGGCCAGGCGCCCCTTCCATTATCTCGCGGACTATGGCCGCCAATCGGTCCGTCTTGTTCATCAGACTGCCCTGCTCCCGAAATGGTATTTCGTGTCGAGGACTTGGGAGTGGAACTTCGGTGTGACCACCATCAGGTTGTCTGGATTGTACACCGCACCGCCATGCTGCCGAGGCTGGACGTGATGCAGCTCGTACCGCTTCCTGTTTCCATGCGTCTGAGACTTGTGGACGTAAGGGGCATTTCCCTGTTC
>NZ_JBHWZO010000004.1:0-60853 GCF_042728455.1 Promicromonospora sp. NPDC060204 | reverse complement strand
CCCACCAGGGATGCCGGCCCTGAGCCCTGTGTGGGGTCGTCGCGCCCCGGCAGGCTAGTCCGAACGAGAACGACCTGTTACCGCGCGGACACCAGCGCCGTGTCGATGATCGCCCGGTACAGCGTCGACAGGTTGTGCCCACTCGCGGCAACTGCCTGGGGCAGAAGAGACATCTCTGTCATACCTGGCGCGACGTTCACCTCGAGCACGTGCGCCGTGCCGGACGGGTCGAGAATCATGTCGGTGCGCGAGAGGTGCCGCAGGTGCAGTGCGCGATGTGCGCGCACGGCGACGTCCGACACCAGGTCGGCCTGCTGCGGGGTGAGCCGGGCGGGCGCGAAGAACTCGGTCTCGCCGGCCACGTAGCGTGCGGCGTAGTCGTACCCGCCGTCGGCCACGATCTCCACCGCGGGGAGGGCCTCGGGACCGTCGACACCCTCGATCACGCTGACCGCGAGCTCCACACCGTCGATCGCCCGCTCGACCAGCGCCGTCTCGCCGTACGCGAAGCACTCCACCATCGCCCGGGGCAGGTCCTCGGCGCGGGTCACGACCGTGACGCCGAGCGCGGAGCCGCCTTCCGTGGGCTTGACCACCAGGGGGAGGCCGATGCGCCGCAGGATCGTGTCGAGCACCGGCTGCGCGCCGAGGTCCCGGAACAGGCTCTGGGGGAGCGTCACGTAGTCCGGCGTCGCGAGCCCGGCGTCGAGCAGCGCGGCCTTGGAGATCGGCTTGTTCCAGACGACGCGGCTCGCGCGCGGGCCCGTGCCCACGTAGGGCAGGCCAGCCATGTCGAGCACATCGCGCACGGAACCGTCCTCACCGGAGGCGCCGTGCAGCAGCGGCCAGACGACGTCGGGCCTGGTCGTGCGGAGGAACGACAGGAGGTCGGCGTCGACGTCGTGCACCAGGACCTCCAGGCCGGTGGCACGCAGCGCCTCGGCGACCCGGCGCCCGGAGCGCAGCGAGACGTCCCGCTCGTGCGACAGGCCGCCGGCGAGGACGACCACCAGGGGCGAGCGGCGCCCGGCGTCGCGCTGCTCGGGGTCGAGGGGAGCGCCTGGCGCGGCCGGCTCGGTCGGGACGGGGGCGGGACTGGTCATCGAGGGGGCTCACTCGGTCGGGATGGAGAACGGTCAGCTGCCATCGTGTCAGACCCGCGGATCACCGGGGTGACCTGCACGTCCGTCGAGGGGAGGGGCTCACGCCAGGTCGGGGGCGGGGCCCTCGACGTCGTCCGCGTCCGTGCCGGACTGCGCGGAGGTGCCGAAGATCTGCACCAGCTCGGACTCACCGTTGACGACGCCGGCCAGCCGTCGCACACCCTCGCGGATGCGCTCCGGGGTGGGGAAGCAGAACGACAGGCGCATGTGATCGGAGCCGCTGCCGTCGTAGTAGAAGGCCGTGCCCGGGACGTACGCGACGCGGGCGGTGACCGCACGGGGCAACATCGCCCGCGCGTCGAGGCCCTCCGGCAGCCGCACCCACACGAAGAAACCGCCCTGGGGCACGTTCCACGACGCGCGGGGCAGGTACTCGCCGAGTGCCCCCACGAGGGCGTCGCGCCGCTCGCGGTAGGTCTCGCGGTACGCCTTGATCTGGGCCTTCCAGTCGCACGTCTCCAGGTACGTCGCCACGGCGAGCTGGGAGGCGTTCGACGGCGACAGGACCGCGGACTCGCTGGCGAGCACGAGCTTGTCGCGCACCGCGTGCGGCGCGATGACGAAGCCGACGCGGTAGCCGGGGGCGAAGGTCTTGGAGAACGAGCCGAGGTACAGCACGCCGTCGGTGTCGTAGGAGCGCAGCGCGGGCATCGGCTCGGTGTCGAACCCGAGCAGCCCGTACGGGTTGTCCTCCACCACGAGCACGCCGTGCCGCCGGCAGATCTCCAGGACCTGGGGGCGCCGCTCGACGGAGAGCGAGACGCCGGCCGGGTTCTGGAAGGTCGGGACGGTGTAGAGGAACTTCACGCGCCGGCCCTCGGCCGCCAGACGGGTCAGCGTGGCGTCGAGCGCTGCCGGGACCAGGCCGTCGGCATCGAGCGGCACCTGGACGACGTCGGCCTGGTAGGACCGGAAGACCCCCAGCGCGCCCACGTACGACGGCGCCTCAGCGAGGACCACGTCGCCCGGGTCCACGAAGATGCGGGTCACGAGGTCGAGCGCGGACTGCGAGCCGGTGGTCACCACGACGTCGTCGGGATGGGCGGAGACGCCTTCGAGCGCGACGACCTGGGTGATGTGCTCGCGGAGCACCTCCTCGCCCTGGCCCGAGCCGTACTGGAGCGCCGTCGTGCCCTTGGTGGCGATGAGGCGCTGCATTGCGTCGGCGATGACGTCGAGCGGAAGGCCTTCCAGGTACGGCATCCCGCCCGCCAGCGACACGACCTCGGGGCGGTTGGCCACCGAGAAGAGCGCTCGGATCTCCGAGGCGCGCATGCCGTGCGCTCGCGCCGCGTACGAACCGAACCACGGGTCGAGGCGGTTACCGGCAGTCTCGGGAAGCTCGTTCACGCACGCCAGTCTCGCACGCACCGTGTGCTCGACCCAGTACCCGTTCGTAGCGAAACGGTGAGACTACGCGGCTCTCGTGCCGAGGCCGGTTCCCGGACAAGTGCCCGGACCAGGGCGAACGAAGAGCGCGTGCCCGGTGCCGCACCCGGTGAGGGTGGGCCGGACACGCGCTCGATCACGCGGCGGGGGGCAGGTCAGCCCGCGAGGACCTCGTCGATCTCCTCGGTCAGCGCGCGCTTCGGACGGGCGCCGATGATCGACTTCACGACTTCGCCACCCTTGTAGACGTTGAGCGTCGGGATCGAGACGATGCCGTAGTCCATGGCGGTCTGCCGGTTCTCGTCGGTGTCGATCTTGACGATCTTGATCTTGCCCTCGTACTCGTCGGACAGCTCCTCGAGGATGGGCGCCACCATGCGGCACGGGCCGCACCAGGTAGCCCAGAAGTCCACGAAGACGGGAATGTCAGAGTCGAGGACCTCGCTCTTGAAGGTGTCGTCGGTGACCTTGATGGTGCTCATCCAGCATCTCCTTGTTCATGGCCCCGCAGGGGGCCCAGTGGGGCGCGGCCGGTGGCAGCCGGCCGGAGATCAGTCGTTCAGCGAGTCGAGGAACGCCTGGGCGTCGAGCGCCGCGGAGCAGCCCGAGCCGGCGGCCGTGATCGCCTGGCGGTAGGTGTGGTCGACGGCGTCGCCGCAGGCGAAGACGCCGGGAAGGTTGGTGCGGGTGCTCCGGCCCTCCACGAGGATGTAGCCGTTCTCGTCGAGGTCGACCTGGCCCTTGACCAGGTCGGTGCGGGGCTCGTGACCGATCGCGACGAACAGGCCGGTCGCGTCCAGGTCCCGGACCTCGCCGGTGACGGTGTCACGCAGGCTGAGGCCGGAGACCTTGCTGTCACCCGTGATGCCGGCGATCTCGCTGTTCCACGCGAACTCGATCTTCGGGTCCGCGGTGGCGCGCTCCGCCATGATCTTCGAGGCGCGCAGGTCGTCGCGGCGGTGCACCACGGTCACCTTCGAGGCGAACCGGGTCAGGAACGTCGCCTCCTCCATCGCGGAGTCACCGCCGCCGACGACGGCGATGTCCTGGTCGCGGAAGAAGAAGCCGTCACAGGTGGCGCACCACGAGACACCGCGGCCGGAGAGCCGCTTCTCGTCGGGCAGCCCCAGCTCGCGATACGCCGAGCCGGTCGACAGGATCACGGAGCGGGCGCGGTAGGTGTCGCCGCCGCCCGTCACGATCGTCTTGATGTCGCCGGTCAGCTCGACCTGCTCCGCGTCGTCCCAGATGACCTTGGCGCCGAACTTCTCCGCCTGCTCCCGCATGGCGTCCATCAGGTCAGGACCCTGGATGCCGGCGGGGAAGCCGGGGAAGTTCTCGACCTCGGTGGTGTTCATGAGGGCGCCGCCCGCGGTGACCGAACCCGCGATGACCACGGGCGCGAAGCCGGCACGAGCCGCGTAGATGGCCGCGGTGTATCCCGCGGGACCGGACCCGATGACTACGACGTCGAGCACGGGGGCGTCGGTGGTGCCGGCGGCCGGAGCGGTGGTCTGTTCGGTCAAGGTGTTCTCCTCGAGTTCCATGGGCACACGCAACAACACGCGAGCGGGTCCCAGTGTTCCAGCCCTGGTCCCCTGGGGCTCGGTCGTGGACGTGAATCTCGCCACACAACATCGACATCCGTCGATGCGTTCGGTATCCGAGCCGATCCTGTCACGAAAGAACACCGGCGGGAACGAACCATCTACATGATGTGGTTCGTACCCGCCGGTGTTCCGGACTGGTCGTGAGCGCCGGCGGCCGTGAGGGCCGGCAACGACGGTCAGCTCAGCACGACCTCGCTCAGCTCGAGCCGGAAGCCGTCCGAGACCTGCGGCAGCTCGGTGACCCAGATCGTGAACGAGTCGCTCACGACGGGTTCCGGCAGCTCGAAGGTGGTGGTCTCCGCGAACGTGCCCTCGGCGAGCACCTCGCCGCCCTCGCCGCCCTTGAGGATCTGCACCTTGCCGCCAGGGGTGTTGGTGAGCAGCTCGATCTTGGAGACGGACGCCGGCTCGCGGAGCCGCAGCTCCATGCCCAGGAAGTCCTTGAACCCGCCGAACGCCGCCCGCTGGTAGGTGGTCGTGAAGTAGAACGTGGCCGGGTCGGTGTCGAAGGCACGCTCGACCGCCTCGGGGTGGTCGAGCGTGTTGCCCTCCCAGTCGAGCTCGCCCAGGAGCGTCCCGGAGTCGATCACCGGACGGGCCTCGGTCTCGGTGGGTGCCGACGGCTCGGTGCTGCCTCCGTCCGCACCGGCGGACGCGGAGGCAGTCGCAGACGGGGGCGCGTCGGCGATCACGTCCGGGGTCGGCGAGAGGACCGCGTTGATGGCCCAGATGAGGCCCGCCACGACGGCCACACCGACGAGGCCGAGCACGATCGGCGTCGGGTTGACGCCGCCGCGCTTGGGCGCGGGCTGGGTGGCGAACCCGCCGTCCTGCTCGTAGTAGCCGCCGGCGTTGGGGTCGTAGCCGCCCGGAGCGTAGGACTGCGGGGGGTACTGCTGCGGCTGCTGCTGCGCGTACTGCGCCTGGTCGTAGCCGGGCTGGGCCTGTGCGGCCGGCTGGCCGTACTGGTCGACGGGCTGGCCGTACTGGTCGTAGCCCACCGGCGGGTAGCCGGCCGGCGCCGCCTCGGGCGGCGGGGGCGGCACGGGCGCGTGCTGCCCGTAGGTCTGCGGTTCGTAGGTGTAGTCGTTCTGGGGCTCGGGATAGCCGGCGGGCACGTTGCCGCCCGCCCCCATGGCCATTGTCTCGTCGGTACGTGCGATCCGGCCGGTGACGGGGCGCCGCGCGGGCGGAGCTCCTTCGCCTCCGAAGGCGTCGGCGATGGACTGCCGCCGCGGCTCCTCCGGCTCGGGCTGCACGAATCCAGGCAGCGATGCCACTACGGAAACCTCTCCCCACGGCTGGAGAGCCGCGGTCACGTCGTCGGGGTTCTTCGGCCCATCGGTGCCGCCGGACGTGTCGAACGTCCGGGCCACCAGGCCGTCGATCTCGGTGTCCACGTGCGGGACCAAGCTGGAAAGAGGCGCCACGGCGCCGGAGTCGTCGAGCTGCGCGGGCAGCGGGATCAGGGTGTCCTTCGCGATCCAGTCGGCCTCGAGGTCCTGGCCGGGCCAGCGCGCCGTCATCGCGTAGTAGAGGAGAGCGACGAGGCCCTGGGCGTCGAGCTCCGCCGGCTTGACGTTGAGCGTGTCGCCGGAGGCGAGCCCACCGTCCAGCCCGAGGCCCGTGACGCGGACCTGGTGACCGTCGACCCGCACGGCTTCCGGGCGGAGCGCGGCGTGGTGCACGCCGCGGGCGTGCGCGACGGCGAGGGCGCCGGCCGCCTCGCCGACGATCGCGCGGGCCTGCTGCTCGTCCACGAGGCCGCTCGAGATGATCTGGGTCAGCGTGGTGCCGGTGTACGGCTCGGTGACCACGTACTTGCGGCCGTCGGCGTCGGATCCGGCGTCGAGCACGCGGACCAGACGGGGGTCCGTCACGAGTGCCGCGCGCCGGGCGGAGTCCAGGGCGTCACCGGTATAAGGCCCGGTCACGAGGGTGACGCGGACCTCACGGTCCAGGATCAGGTCGTGCGCCTCCCAGGCGGTCGCCGCAGCAAGGTCGGTGGACGCCTGCTGGCGCAGCCGGTATCTCTCGACCAGCACGGTGCCAGGTTCGACAGTGCTCACGCGGACCTCCTCGCTCGGTCGGGGGACATTAGCAGGTACGTGACCACGACCGTCACGCACCGTCGCCATGCTACGCGGAACCGCTGCCCACTCGCCGAGGCATCGTCCGTATGTACGAAAGCGCAGCCCACGCGCGCGGGCTGCGCTTCCCGTACGACGGCGGGGCGGATCAGCGCCGCAGGCGCGCGAGGACCGGACCGAGCAGCCCGTTGAGCTCCTCGACGCGCAGCAGGCGCAGGAGCAGCACGTAGACGGCGAGCATCACCAGGCCGCAGAGCGCCGTCACCCAGAGGCCGCTGAGCATCGTGAACAACCAGCCGCTGCCGAAGGAGAGGACGTCGAACCCGCCGACCAGCTGGTAGACGCCCCACCCGGCGCCTCCGGCGACCACCGCGGCGAGCACCGCCTTGGCGTGCAGCACGAAGATGCGCCCGCCGTCGAGGCGCCCGCCGAGCTTCCGCTTGAGGCCACCGGTGCGCAGGAGCACCGTGATCCAGTTCGACAGGGCGTAGGCGCCACCGGCGGCGACGACCCAGAGCTCGATCGGCAGCCAGATCTGCGCCGCGACCAGGCCGGCCACGAGGGCGACCGTCGAGGGCACGGTGATCCAGAAGACGGAGCGGCCGTCCTCGTAGGCGTAGAAGACCCACTTCATGAGGGCCATGCCGCCGAGGGGCACCAGCCCGAACGACAGCGCGACCAGCACGGGCGCGATGACCGACGTACCCGTCTCGCCCGCGGTCGGGACGATGAACGCGGTGGCCGGCCCGGCGAGCACCACGAGCGCCGCGGTGGCGAACACGGTGAAGACGCCGATGGTGCGCAGCCCCAGGGACAGGTCGGACCGGACCCGGTCGGTGTCACCCGCCTGCGCGGCCTTGCTGATGCCCGTGAACAGTGCGGTCGCGATGGAGACTGTCACGAGCGAGTGGGGCAGCAGGTAGATCAGGAGCGCCTGGGTGTAGGCACCGTTGCTGGCGACCAGGTCCGCGGAGACGCCCGCCGCGCCGGCCTCGGCCGCGGCCCCGGCGGCGGACGCGACCCGGGTCAGGTACAGCACGCCGGCCTGCTCCAGGACCACGGCCGCGAACGTCCACATGGCGACGGCCCCGGCCGAGCGGAGGCCGATGCCCCGCAGGCCCAGGCGGAGGTTCCAGCGGAAGCCGGACCGCAGCAGGGGCACGAGCAGGACGAGCGCCTGCGCCACGATGCCGAGCGTGGCCGTGCCGGCCAGCAGGATCGTGCGCGGGGTGTCCCACTCGGAGAGGTCGTTGATGCCGGTGTCCGGCGCGCCGCCGAACACGACCAGGAACACGGCGAACCCGATGACGGAGACCACGTTGTTGGCCACCGGGGCCCACATGAAGGGGCCGAACTGCTCGCGGGCGTTCAGCACCTGGCCGAGCAGCGTGTACAGGCCGTAGAAGAAGAGCTGGGGGATGCACCAGTAGGCGAAGACGGTGCCCAGGGCCAGCTGCTCGGCCGACCAGCCGTCGGTGTACAGCATCACGACCCACGCGGCGGCGCCGGTGAGGATCGCGGTGATGGCCAGGATGCCGACGGCCGCGATCGTGAGCAGCTTGTCGACGCGCTCCTGTGCGTTGTGCGCGCGGAAAGCCTTGACGATCTGCGGCACCAGGACGGCGTTCAGCATGCCGCCCGCCAGGATCGCGAACAGGACGTTGGGCAGCTTGTTCGCGACGTCGAACGCGTTCGCGACCGAGCCCACGGAGCCGATCGCGGCCACCAGCATCATGTTGCGGACCAGGCCACCGAGACGGGACGCGGCAGTGCCGGCCGCCATCACGATCGAGTTGCGTCCCAGGCTGCTGGTCGACGACGGCGGCGTCGCGGGCGAGCTCGGCCCGCCCGCGGCCTCGGCGCTGGGATCCGACGCGGGGTCGGTCGGTGCGGTCACGGCGTTCTCCTGGGTCAAGCGACTACTCCCGTGGTCTGGGCCCCTGCCCGGCGCTGTTCGACAGACGTGTGCGGCGGCCGAAACACTACTCTGCCCGGGCGGCCACGGAGTCCGCTTTCGCCGCTGCGGCCGGCTCCGGCGCCTCGGCGGCCACACCGGTCGCCTCCTCGACGTCCTTGCTGGTGGCACGGTACGGGGAACGGCCGCGACGCACGGTGCGCCAGATCCCGGACAGGAACAGCAGCGCGACGAGGCCGGCGGCGATCCAGGTGCCGAGCTCTTCCCAGCCCGCGCGGACGCGGACCTGGAACGACGAGTCGTCGCTGATCTTGGCGCCGGTCGGCGTGAGCACCTGGGCGGTCACGGCGACGTCGCCCGAGCCGATGGCCCGCACCGGCACCTGCACGTCGATCTCCTGGCCCGCGGGGATGACCTCGGTGCTGCGTGCGTCGACGGTCAGGCGCGGGTGGTCGGGGCGCAGCACCACCGTGACCGTCGCGTCCACGCCGAGCGTGTTGCGCACGCGCACCGGGATGTTGCCCTTGTCCGTGATGAAGTTGACGTCCTGGCGCGGCACCACGGACACGGACTGCTGCGTGAGCGCGTTCGACGCCTCCAGCGTCTGCTTGACGAGCGCCTCCCGGAGCCCGGTGTCGGCGCGGTGCGCGACGGCGAGCGGGGCGATCAGGCGGGTCACGCCCGGACGCCAGATCTGGGAGGAGTGGTCGACCGCGACCGACGAGAACGTGACGACGGCGTCGCGCGCCCGCTCCAGGGCTGCGACGTTCGTCGCGCCGAGCTCGGCCTTGGCCACGGTGCGCTTCGATAGGGCGGTGCGGGAGACGTCCGGGGCGTCCTGCGCGAACAGCGTGTCGACGGTCGTGACGTCGACCCAGCCCGCCTCGTCGAGCTCGTTCAGGATCTTGCTCGCGCCCTCGGCGTCGGGCGTCCAGGTCCGCGGCGCGACGATGGTCAGCGACGGCGGGTCGACCGGCGTCTGGGTGACGACGGCGGCGGTCTCGGCGAGGAGGCGCTGCGCGCCCTCGGCCGGGGTGGACGCGGTGGTGGCGGCATTCGTCGAGGCGGAGCTCTCCGTGGACGTCACGTCGTCCGCGGCCGACAGGTCGGTGGCGGCGAGGAAGGTCCGCGTGAGGTCGGTGTCGGCCACCACCGCGCGTGCCGTGCCGGACGGCGTGCGGACGTCCGCCCGGCCGGTCACGGTGCCGGCGCCCTCGTAGGCGAGCCCGCCGCTGCCGACCACGAGGTGCCCGCGCTTCGCAGCGACCCCGAGGCCGACGGTCGCGACGTCGGGCACGACGCCGTCCGCGGGCCAGGCGATGTTCTTCTGCCACGACTCCGGAACCTCCCAGTTCCCCTTGCGGGGCGCCTGGAGGAAGCTGCGCGCGCCCGTGGTGCGCACGTTCGCGTGGGCGAGCGCCGCGAGGTCGGGGTCGTGGCTGGGGAGGGCGTACGTGGCGGTGCTCGCGGCGGCCGCCGTCATGCGCTCGGACCACTCGATGAGCGCCGGGTCGTCCGACGCCGCGGCCACGCCGATGGTGTCGGGGTCGATCGCCAACGACAGCTTGGTGTTCTCCGCGACCTCCAGCACGCCGTCGAGCCGCTGGCCGGAGGCGGCCTGCTGGGCCAGCTCCAGCTCCGCGGTCGTCGGGTCGGCCGGGTCGACGGCGGGGCTCGTGACCGCGGCCAGGACGCTGACCTGCATGGGCTCGCGCTCCAGGCCGTCGGCGTCGTACACGAGGAACGTACGCGCGATGCCGAGACGACCCGTGGCGTCGCCGGCGGCGACGGCGAGCCTGCGCGCGCCGAAGCCCTTGAAGGTCTCGGCGCCCGGGTCGTAGGTGAACGAGACGTTCTTGGACCCGCCCGGCGCGAGGTCGCCGATCGTCTTCGAGATGGGCTTGCCCCGGACCTGGTCGAGCAGGTCTGCCGTGACCCACTCCTCGATCTCGGTGCGCGTGGTGATCGCCACGTAGTCGATGGTGAGCTGGGCCACCGCGTCGGACACCGCGGCGTCGCTCGTGTTGGTGACCTTCGCGCGGATGGTCACCTCGTCCCCCGGGTGCGAGACGGGGTGCGAGATGTCGGTGACCGCGACGTCGAGCGAGCCGGCGGCGGCGGAAGTCGTGGCGAGCGGCTGGGTGACGGCGGCGTCCGCGGTGGTGCGGGCCGTCGCCGGACCGGTGGCCCAGGCCGCGGGCAGCGCGGACCCGACGAGCAGCGCGCCCGCCAGGAGCACGGCGCCGAGCGCGCCGGTACGGCGGGCCGCCCGGTTGCGGGCGGGACTGCGGGAGAAGTCGGCGTGCTGCGTCATGGCAGGTCTGGGCGCTCCGTGGGGAAGGCGTCGGCGCGCAGTGCGTCCCGGAGGTTCCTCGACGAGACGAGGAGATCCAGGGCGGCCGCGGCCAGTCGCTGCTCGTTCGGGTACGACAAACGCTCGGCGAGCTCGTCGACCCTGACCCAGAGAGCGTCCTCGGCTTCGCCGTCCGGATCGTTCTCCACGGTCAGGTGACCGCCTTCCGCGCGCAAGAGGTAATGGTGCACCACCTTGTGCACCCGCCGGTCCTCACCGGTGAACCAGTAGTCGATCACGCCGAGCTCGGCCTGGATCGAGCCGCGGATCCCGGTCTCCTCGCGGATCTCGCGGATCGCGGCCTCCTGCGGCGTCTCGCGGCCCTCGAGGTGCCCCTTGGGGAGGCACCACTCCAGGCGGCCCGTGCGGTTGCGGCGCAGCAGCACCGCCGCGCTGAACTCCTCGGGCCGGTCGGACTCGGCGCGCAGGACGAGCCCGCCGGCCGACGTCTCGTCCACGATCGGCAGATGTACCGGGGCGGTCGTCGCGGCGGCACGCCGGGCAGGATTCACCCGCAGCGGCGCCCCGCCGGGCGGCGTGGGCACCTCCGGGCGACCGTCTGGACGGTCGCTCGCCGGAACAGGGGTGGACATGCCCCAACACTACCGACTGACCACCGTTGATCTGGTCAGGCGCGGTGCGCGGGCGGTTTCGGGCACCGGGTCGCCCCGGCACGTCCGCACCTTGTCCGCATGAGGACGCGGCAGGTCCGCACGCGGGCTTCGCCCGGGTCTTGCGTGGGCCTCGCGGATGCCCGTGCGCCTCGGTGAGTAAGGCCGCGCCGGGTCTGGGAGAATCTTGGGCTGTGTCTACCCCTGAACAGGATCTGTTGCGTCGTGCGCTCGGCGTGCTGACCGAGATGGCGCCCGCCGCGCTCGAGCTGGGCGAGCAGTTCCGTGCCGCCGGGCACGAGCTGTCGCTCGTGGGCGGTCCGGTCCGCGACGCCTTCCTCGGCAGGACGAGCAACGACCTCGACTTCGCGACGTCGGCCTCGCCCGACCAGACGCAGCGGATCCTCGCCCGGTGGGGCGACGCGCACTGGGACATCGGCAAGGAGTTCGGCACGATCGGCGCGCGCCGGGGCGACGTCGTGGTCGAGGTGACGACGTACCGCACCGACAAGTACGACCCGGCGTCCCGCAAGCCGCTCGTGGAGTTCGGCGACAACCTCGACGGCGACCTGTCCCGGCGCGACTTCACCGTGAACGCGATGGCCGTCCGCGTGCCCGACCTGACCTTCGTCGACCCGTACAACGGGCTGGGCGACCTCGCCGCCGGGGTGCTCCGTACCCCGATCGCGCCCGAGCGCTCGTTCGACGACGACCCGCTGCGCATGATGCGCGCCGCGCGGTTCGCGGCCCAGCTCTCGTTTCACGTGGAACCAGGGACGCTCGCCGCGCTGGTCGCGATGGCCGAGCGGATCGAGATCGTCTCGGCCGAGCGGGTCCAGGCGGAGATCACCAAGCTGATCCTCAGCGACAACCCGCGCGCTGGCCTCGAGGTGCTGGTCGACACCGGCCTCGCCGAGCAGGTGCTGCCCGAGCTGCCGGCCCTCCAGCTCGAGATCGACGAGCACCACCGGCACAAGGACGTCTACCAGCACTCGCTCACCGTGCTCGACCAGGCGATCGCGCAGGAGACCGGGGCCGACGGCGCGGTGCCCGCGCCGGACCTGGTGCTCCGCCTCGCCGCCCTGCTGCACGACATCGGCAAGCCGGCCACGCGCCGCTTCGAGTCCGGCGGCGGCGTGAGCTTCCACCACCACGAGGTGGTCGGCGCCAAGCTCACCACCAAGCGGCTCCGCGCGCTCAAGTACGAGAAGCAGGTGGTGAAGGACGTGTCGCGGCTCGTCGAGCTGCACCTGCGGTTCCACGGGTACGGCGACGGCGCGTGGACCGACTCCGCCGTCCGGCGGTACGTGACCGACGCCGGCCCGCTCCTCGAGCGGCTGCACCGCCTCACCCGTGCCGACTCGACCACGCGCAACCAGCGCAAGGCCAAGCGCCTGTCCGACGCGTACACCGACCTGGAGAACCGCATCGCGGTGCTGCGCGAGCAGGAGGAGATCGACGCGATCCGGCCGGACCTCGACGGGACCCAGATCATGGAGATCCTCGGCATCTCGCCGTCGCGCGCCGTCGGCGAGGCCTACAAGTACCTGTTGGGCCTGCGCATGGAGCGCGGGCCGCTGGGCGAGGACGTCGCGGCCGAGGAGCTCAAGAAGTGGTGGGCCGAGCGGGCCTAGACGTGGGTCGGGTCGAAGAGGGCGCTGACCGACTCGCCGCTGTGGATCCGGCGGACCGCCTCGGCGAAGGCCGGGGCGACGCTGATCACGGACAGCTTGTCGTGCGCCAGCAGCCCGGTCGACGGCACCGTGTTGGTGGTGACGATCTCGACGACGTCGGGGTCGGCCGCGATGCGGTGTGCGGCGTCGTTGGCGAAGATGCCGTGCGTGCACGCGATCCGGACGCTGCGCGCGCCGTGCTCACGGAGCAGATCGAGGATCGCCAGGATCGTGGACCCGTTGGCGATCTCGTCGTCGAGCACGATGATGTCGCGGCCGGTGACGTCGCCGATCAGGGACGTGATCTCGACCCGGTCGCCGTCGAACCGCTCCTTCGCGGCCGCCGCGACCGGGACCCCGAGCATCTTCGCGAACGCCGACGCGCTCTTCGCGTTGCCCAGGTCAGGGGAGACCACCGTCGCCTTGGACAGGTCGCTCGGCAGGAAGTGCGCCGCGAGCTCGCGGAGCGCGTTGAGCTGGTCGGTCGGCACGCGGAAGAACGCGTGCACCTGCGGTGCGTGCAGCGTCATCGTGAGGATGCGGTTCACGCCCGCCGTCTCCAGCAGGTCCGCGACGAGGCGGCCGCCGACCGAGATGCGCGGCGCGTCCTTCTTGTCCGAGCGCGCATACGCGAAGTGCGGCATGACGGCGGTGATTCGGGCGGCCGACGCGCCCTTGGCGGCGTCGATCATCAGCAGGAGCTCCATCAGGCTCTCCTGAGCGGGACGCACAACGGGCTGCACGAGATAGACGTCGCGCTCGCGGCAGTTCTCCAGGAGCTGGACCTGTAGGCAGTCGTTCGCGAAGCGCTGGATGTTGATCGGGCTCAGCGGGACGTCGAGATCGGCACACATCTCCCGAGCGAAACGCTGACCACCGGTACCGGCAAAGACCCTCACCTCGGCCATGGCTGGAGTCTACGGAACGTCGAGCCGACACGCCCAGCAGGAGCAGGCATCATGTGGTCGTGAGCCTCACCGAGTGGCAGACCTGGGAACCGTTCGTCGACGCGTTGCGCAGGACGGCACCGCCCGGGACGGACGTCAGCGAGTTCGCCGGCACGGTCGGTCGCGGCGCGTGGGACGGTTCCTACCTGGACGACGGCGACGCCGACGCCCGTCGTGCGCACTACCGCGAGGCCGCGCGGGAGGCCGCCCGGACCGGCGGGCGCGGGCCCAAGGCCGAGCTCGACGACGCTCTCCGCGCGATCGCCGGCCTGCTGCCCGACACCGAGCAGGTCGTCCGCGTCGTCGCCGGCGCCCGGCCCGGCAACGATGCGGTCGAGCTCGTCACGCTCCCGCCCGCGGTCGTTCCGGGGCCGGTCACGCCGGTGCTCGAGGTGGTTCTGGAGTCCGGTGCGCTCCCCGCGCAGTACGAGGCGACGATCGCGCCGCCGCCGGACGGCGCACCGGCGGCATCGGCCGATCCCGCCGCCGTGGCCCGGCTGGTCGCGGAACGGATGCCCGACGCCGTCGGGGCGCCGCCCGCGGAGGTCGACGCCGCCGAGGCCGCGCTTCCCGCCGGCTCGCGGCTGCCCGACGAGGTGCGGGCGCTCTACGGTGCAGCGGCGTCGGGCAACCTGGAGCTCGCGGAGGAGGAGGGCCGGTTCGCGGGGTTCGAGATCGTGCCGCTGCGCGGGAGCTTTCTCCGCGAGGCGTTCCTGCCCGCGGCCCGCTTCGACACCTGGAGCGCGGACGCCGACACGTTCGCGCCGACGGACCCGGCGGGCCGGGTGCAGGCGGCGATCGGGTCGCCGCTCTGGTTCCCCGTGGGGACCGACGGCGCCGGGAACGTCTACGCCGCCGACCTCGCGCCCGGACCGAACGGGCACGTGGGCCAGATCGTGCTGCTCGACCACGAGCAGCATGCCGGGGCGGCCTACCGGGCGGAGAGTCTCGCGGCCCTGCTCGTGGGTCAGGTGTCCGGGAACGGCGGCGCCGTCCCGGACGGCTCCGGCCGGACGGCGGACGGGCCGGACGGCGGCGAGGCAGGCCCCGGCTCGTCGTCGGACACGGAGTTCCTGAGCCTCGAACCGGACGCCTGGGCCGAGCGGCTCGACGCCGGAACCGTGCCGACCGGCCTCAAGGCCGCCGGGTTCGTGCCTGACCGCGCGAACCCGCCAGCACTGTCCGAGGCGATCGCGGTGGCGAACCGGCTGCTGGAGCTGCGGGGTCAGGCTCTGATCGAGGTCACGCGACTGACGCGCCCGGAGGGGGCCGACCGTCCGGAGCGTCCGAAGTCCCCGAAGGAAGCGGAACGCCCTCGGCGCAAGGGTCTGCTCGGCCACCTCTTCGATCGCTGACCGGATTCGCTCCGTCGGGAGGCAACCCTGGTCGAAGGGTGCCGGGAGAGATGAACCTCGGCCGACGGGTGCCGATCGGGTGCGGTCCTCGGCGGCTCGGATCCGCCGATGCCCGACACGACGAGGGCGGGAACCCGGATGGGTTCCCGCCCTCGTCATGCTTCCGACCGGCCGATCGGTTCAGTACCTTCCGTACGGGTCAGTGCCCGCCGTGGAACTCGCCGTCGGTCTCGGGCCGCTTGATCAGCGCGGCCAGCGCGATGGTCAGCGCCATCACGCCGGCGCCGATCCCGAACGCCAGGCTCGCACCGGACGTCAGCGCGTCGGCGGCGGACTCCCCGGCGGCGGTCAGCGTGTCGGAGCGGAGCGTCATGATCGCGATGAACAGCGCGATGCCCGCGGCACCCGCGACCTGCTGCACCGTGTTGATCGTGGCCGAGCCGTGCGAGTACTGGTGCGGCTTGAGCACCCCGAGCGCCGCGCTGAACAGCGGCGTGAACACCGCGGCCAGGCCCAGGCTCAGCAGGATGTGCGCGGCGAGCACGTAGAACGGCGAGATGCCGGGGTGCAGGAACGCGAGCATGCCGATGCCGAGGGTCACGAGCACCGTGCCGGGCACGAGGATCGGACGCGGCCCGACCCGGTCGTACCACCGGCCGACGACCGGCCCCAGGAGGCCCATCGCGAGCGCGCCGGGCAGCACGATCAGCCCGGACTGGAGCGGCGTCAGGCCCATGGCCTCCTGCAGCACCAGCGGCAGGACGATCAGGGTGCCGAGCATCGCGAGCATCGCGACCGCCATGATGCCGATCGCCACCCGGAAGTTGGGCTCGAGGAACGTCCGCAGGTCCAGCAGCGCCGAGTCGGTCCGCTGTCGCACGATCTGCCGCCACACGAACAGGCCGAGGAACACCAGACCCGTACCCAGCGGGATCCACGGGTTCAGCGTGCCGCTGCTCGCGTGCGCGCCCTCACCCAGCCCGGACAGGCCCCACACCAGACCGCCGAACGCGACGAGCGTGAGCAGGAGGGACAGGGGGTCGAGCGTGTGGTGCTCCTTCTCGTTGACGTCGCGGATCCAGAGCACGCCGGCGACCAGTGCCAGCACCGAGATCGGCAGGACGACGCCGAACACGCCGCGCCAGCCGAGCGGCTCCAGGATCGCGCCGGACAGCGTGGGGCCGAGCGCGGGAGCTGCCGCGATGACCAGACCGACGTTACCCATGACCCGGCCGCGCATGTGCGGGGGCACGATGGTCATGATCGTGGTCATCAGCAGCGGCATCATGATTGCCGTGCCGGTCGCCTGCACCACGCGGCCCGTCACCAGGACCCCGAACCCCGGCGCGATCATCGCCAGGGCGGTGCCCGCGGTGAACAGGGACATCGCCAGCAGGTACGCGCCGCGCGTGCCGAGCCGGTTGATGAGGAACCCGGTCGCCGGGATGACGACCGCCATCGTCAGCAGGAAGGCCGTGGTGAGCCACTGGCCGACCGTCGGGGTCACGCCCAGCTCGTCCATGATCGGCGGCAGCGCCACCGACATGGTGGTCTCGTTGAGGATCACGGTGAAGGCGCTCGCCATCAGCAGCGCGATGGCACGGAAGTGGCCGGGGGCGAGCTTGTCGGCGCGCGCCGGTGCGGGCGCGGGTGCGTCGACGCTGCCCGACGGCGGTCGGGTGGCCGGACGGTCGTCCAGCGGATCAGCGGTGTCAAGAATTTCGGTCGTCATGGGGTATGCCCTCTCGGTACGGAACGCGGGCCGAGATCGAGGGCGACATTGCACACGACCTACGTCTAACGACGCCGGATCATCGTGCGGTATTCCCGATGACGATCGCGACCTGTTTTTGTCGACGTCTGCGGTGAGCAGAAATCATCGGTCAGTTCGCCGAGGCGTCCGTGCCGTCCGACTGGTCCGACCCGTCCGGGGAGACGGGCTCGGTGACCGGCGTCGCGACGCCGAGCGTCACGCCCTGGCCCGCCATGAAGGGTTCCGGGTCCACGGCCTGGCCGTTCATCCGCACCTCGTAGTGCAGGTGGCAGCCCGACGACGTGCCGGCGCCCGCCGGGTCGATGCGCGAGTCGCCGCCCATCGACGCGATCTGCTGGCCCGCCTGCACCGTCTGGCCCACACGCACCAGGTTGGTGCCGGTGAGCAGGTGCCCATAGGTCGAGTCGAGGCCCATGCCGTGCTCGATGCGGATCGTGTTGCCGGTGCCCCAGCCGGTCGCGCCGGAGATCACCACGCGCCCGGCCGCGGCCGCGTAGACCTGGGTGCCGCAGGACGCCGCGATGTCCTGGCCCATGTGGTAGGTCGACGCCCCGGCGATACCGGTGTTGCGGGGCCCGAACCCGGACGCCTTGGACCCGACCGCAGGGTTGGCCCAGCCGCCCGCGCTGACGGCGGCCTGCCCGATGGAGCCGGACATGCAGGGCGCGGCGGCCGCGGAGCCCTGGATGGACTGCGACAGCGCGTCGAGGTCCGCCGCGTCGGCGCCGCTGACCAGCTGGATCACCTGGAGCGCCTGGTCCCAGTACTGCTGGTAGTGGTACGGGTCGGCGTTGCGCTGCGCCTTGTGGGCGGCGATCGTCGGCTCCAGGGTCTCCCAGCCGGTGACGGCGAGCAGCCGGTCGTAGAACCGGCCCGACGACTGCACGGGGTCGAGGCGCTCCTCGACCGTGCCGTACCACTTCTGCTCCTGGAACATGCCGATCGAGGAGGTCAGCGAGCCGTCGGGGTTGCGCACGCCGAACCGGTCGTCGCCGTAGTTCAGGTTGCGCATGCCGGACTCGCCGAGCGCCGTCATCACCGCGACGGCCTGCGCGCGGGCCGGGACACCGCGCTCCTGGCCCACCTGGAGGATCACCGCGGCGTTCTGCAGCTGCTCGCCCGTGAAGCCGCCGGCCGCCGGCAGCTGGCCGCCCGCGGGCACCACCGACGCCGACATGCTGCAGCCGTTCTGCGACTGGTTCTCGCTCACGGCGCCGCCCACCAGCACGACCATCGCGACCACCGCCGCGGGCACCGCCAGGACGGCCGCGACCAGGACGGCCAGCACGAGCACCGCGCGCCGGGTCCCGTCGTCCTTCTTCCTGCCGTTGCCGGACCGCGAGGCCCGGGCCGCCTGCGACACGACCCGCGTCGCGAGTCCGACGGTGTCCCGCCCGCTCACGACCCCTCCGGCGGCCTGATCTGCTCGGCAAGCCAGGGCGCCCCGCCGTCGGCCCGGGTCAGGAGCACCGTGTACGCGCCGACGTCGGTGGGCACCGCGACCTCCGCGAGCAGGGTGGACGTCTCGTCGGTGACCTCCGGGTCACCGGTCACGTCGGTGACCGGCACGAGGCGCGGGTCGACGTCCTGGTAGACGGGCTGCGCCTGCGGCGTCAGCAGCGGCTTCAGGCCGTCCCACCAGGCGTCCTCGGCCTGGTCGGTGGCGGCGAACGCGCTGACGGTCGCGACGGCGGCGTCCCGCGCGGCCTGCCGGACGGTGTCGTCCCAGGTCGCCTCGACGGGCTCGGCGGGCGCGGCCTCGTCGAACTCCGGCTCGGCCGTCACCTCGACCGCGGGATCCCCGGCCGCCGGGTCGCCGTCGACCGCCTCGGTGGCGGCCGTGTCGTCGGCGTCGTCGGACGTGCCCACGGGGTTGTCGAAGTCGTCCTGGCTCCCGGGAGCGACGGCGCCCGGGTTCACCTCCGCCGTCGGGTCGGCCGCGGGACCGCCCTCGCGAGGCCAGCCGATCCAGGTCCCGATCGCGAGGGCGACCACCGTGAGCACCACGATCACCGTGCGTTTCATCAACGGCCCAGCTCTCGCATCTGACGCCGTCCCGGGTTGTGCACGATGGCGGAGGGCTGCGGCCCGACGCCCGGCGCCGCACCGCCCTGGCGCGCGGCGTTGAGGGACTGGGCGAGCCGCGCCGCGCTCTGCGACCGCTCGCCCCGCCGGCCGAGGCCGCGCACCGCCCCCAGGACCTGCTTGGCCTGTCCCGCCTTGCGGACGACGGTGAGCGCCTTGGAGGCCCCGGCCGCCGCGGCGGACGTGCCGCCGCTCGCGACCATCGCGCCCGCCTGCAGCGCGATCGACGTCCCCGCACGGCCCGCGCTGCCCAGCCGGTCGCTGAGCCGTTCGCCGGCGGTCGGCGGCAGGTGGGGAGACGGCTCGTTCCCCGCCTTCTCGCCGACGTTCGTCGCGTCGGGCACCTGGTCGCCAGCCCCGCGTACGCCGTCGGGCGAACCGTCCTGGACGGTCCGGGCAGCGGTGCTCCAGGCGTTGCCGCCGCCGTTCCCGCTCCCCGGGCCGCCGTCCGGTCCGCCGTCGAAGCCGGAACCGTCGACCGGGATGGGCATGGTGCGGTTGTCGTCGCCGGCTGCGCGCCCCGCGACCGCTCCCGCGGCGGCTCCTGCCGCGGCACCGCCGACCGTGCCGCCGCCGGGGGTGCCGTCCATGGCGGACGGACCCGCGGCCGGGGCGTCGCCGCCGTCGACCTCCACCGCGTTGCTGTTCGGCTGCACGGGGGCCGGGCCGAGGCCGACGCCCGCCCAGGACTTGGCCTTGTTGTACCGGTCGCGCCACTTCGCGGTGCCGTCCCACGGCATCGCGGCCGGCTCGCCGATCTGGGAGGGCACGCCGGCGGCCGCGAGCTTGTCGGCCAGCGCCCGCAGGCCCTGCCGCACGCTCGCGCCCATGAGCACGTAGAACACGGCGCCCGCGACGACCAGGGTGTTGAAGAGGTACAGGCGCACGAGGAACGGCAGCCCGCTCGTCGCGTCGTAGAAGCCGAGCAGCATCTTCATCCAGGCGACGAGGAACATCGTGGCCATCGCGACGAGGATGCAGCCGAAGCCCACGCTCGCGAACGTGCGGAAGAGCTGCGCCCGCGTGCCGCTGGAGATCACGCCGACCGGTAGCTGCCAGAGCAGCTTGATGGCCGACCAGCCCAGCAGCAGCACCGCGAAGATGGTGCCGCCCACGATCACCACGGACAGCAGCAGGAACACGAACCCGGTGGTGAGCAGGCTGAGCGTCGAGACGACCGTGCCGGCGTCGACCGTGGACGCGGCCTCCTTGTAGGCGGCGTCGCACCCGCCGATCTCGTCGACGGCGGTCTCCCGGCCCACGTTCTCGGTGTAGACGTCCTCGCATCCGGTGCCGTCGATGACCGACCCGTAGTTGATGATCTGGTGCGGTGCGCGCAGCAGCGTGTCCACGAGCTGGCCCTTGAGGCCGTCCCGGATCACGGTGGAGTCCCGCTCGAACGACGCACCCTCCGTGGCGAAGCCCGTGGCGATGTCCATGCCGGCGTCGCGGGACTGCATGATGACGCCCTGCTCACCGCCGATGGTCGCCATGGGGTTCGCGAGGAACCCGGTGGCCAGGGCGGCGATGACGCAGCCGATGAGCAGCTCCATGAAACCGCCCGCGTACCGGCCCTTGAGCAGCCAGAACCCCACGACGAACGCCAGGATGATGAGCATCAGGTTGAGCAGGCCGATCTGCGCGACCATGCCCTGCACGATGATGCTCAGCCCGGCCAGCGGCGCCAGGATGTAGCCGAGCCAGTCCATGCCGAGCACCCAGTCGAGCACCCAGATCTGCACCGCGACCATGTCGCGGTACCAGACCCAGAACATGCCGGCGAGGGTCGAGAAGATCTCGGAGTCGACGTTCAGCGGGTTCCACGGCGAGCCCGTGTCCCACTGGAGCATGAACCGGTCGACGGCCACGCCGTGCGTGTCCTCCAGGTTCAGCCCACCCTGCGGGTCGGCGAACGGGAGGGGCGCCAGCCCGATCATGCCCCGATCACCGCACCGGTCGAGCTCGTCGGCGTGGTCTTGACCGTCTGGGCGCGCTTCTCCACGAGCGGCGCCATGACCTTCGCCCGGCCGTACCGGGCCTGGAAGTCGCGGATGAGGCACTCGCCGCGGCGCTCCTCGACCACGCCGACGGCGGCGTCCGTCACCGGGGCGGTGCCCTCGGTGACCAGCTTGACCAGGCCCTCGTCCACGGGGGCGTCGGTCGGCAGGCCGTGCAGCCAGCGCAAGCCTCTGCGGGCGAGGTTGGAGTCACGGTGGCGCAGCAGCACACGGAAGGGGATCAGACCGCGGACCACCTCGTTCCCGAAGTCCTCCTCGGCGTCGTGGCTGCCGAGCAGCAGCGCGGCCTTGTGCTTACGGCCGTCGCGGATGAACGTGCCGATCTCCTCGGCCGCCTCGGGCGACGACATGGTCTTGGACGCCTCGTCGGCGGCGAAGATGTCGAGCCGTGAGCGGTCCGCGAAGCAGCGGTAGCGGGCGAGGGCCGCGATGAGTGCGAACGTGGCGCGGCCGAACACCTTCTCCGCCTTGAGCTCGGCGAACAGGTGGCCGTGCTCCATGTCGGCGCGGGAGGGCAGCTGCATCTTGTGCGTGTGCAGCACGATCGCGGGCGAGCTCAGGTCGAGCGGCGGCAGCGTGTCGTCGAAGAGGGCGCGGCCGAAGTCGAGCTCGGAGAAGATACGCATCTCGTCGGCCAGCATCCGGGCACCCGGGAACTCGCAGTCCTCCTCGAGGTGCCGGGCGAGCGAGCCGAGCGACGTGATCTTGTTGCGCCACATGTACTCGGTCTGCAGCACCTTGGACAGCAGCACGTTCTGCTCGGACTTGGTCTGCACCGACAGCAGCACGGTGAGGAAGGCGCGGGCGACCCGCGGAGCCTGCGCGGGCGGCAGGATCCGCAGCGGGTCCATCGACACCGTCGCGTCCTCGGAGATCTCCACGACCTGCGAGCCGGGGATCTCCGAGACGGCGATACCCCACTCGCCCATCTCGGTGTGGTCCACCGCCATGAGCGTGGCGCCCATGTCCACGTTGTCCATGGCCACGGTCTTCATGCTCACCGACTTGCCCGAGCCCAGCTCGCCCACGAAGCCCATGGCGAGCGCGACGTCCAGCTTGTCGGTGGCGCCCGCCAGGTTGACGAACACCGGGTTGGGCCGGGCCGCGCCGTTCGAGATCTCCAGGGCGAACAGCGCGCCGGAGGTGTCGCCGAGCTCGGTCGTCGCGAAGGGCACGGCGGCGGAGAAGGCCCGCGCCGTCGTGATCTGCGAGTACTCCCGCACCGCGCGTGGCGTGGGCATGCCCGGGAGGGTGGCCTCGAAGAGGGTCGGCTGGATCGTGGGGTCCGTCCGCAGCGAGAACTGCATGGCGGCGAAGTACTTGGTCAGGTCGCGGGCGTCGTCCAGGGCCTGCTCCGGGGTGTGGCCCGAGACCGTGAACATCGTGGTGGCGTCGACCTCGACCTCGAGCTCGTCGGCGTCCATGACCGCCTGGTACTCGCCCAGCGCGCGCGCCGTCGTGTCCAGGGACGACCCGGCCCGCTCCTCCTCGGAGCGCTGGTCGAACTGGTCGTTGAGCGTCCGCACCGCGCGCCGGTTGCGGTTGGTCACCTCGTCGCGCGAGCGCACGGTCATGCGGATGGCCCAGTCGCAGGGCACGCCCGACTCGTCGACGCGACCGATCCACTCGCACCCCGGGTAGACGATCCCGCCCGACGGCGTGTCGCTCACCACGAGCGTCGTCTGGTACGACGCGAGCTCGGGGTTGGTCGGGTCGAGCACCTTCACGTACGGCCGCTTCAGGATCTGCAGCGGCCCGAGCTTCTTCTCCGAGTCCGTCTGCCCGGCCGGGTCCACGAGCGCGGACGGCAGGACCGAGGGACCCGACAGGTGCATCTCGGCGTCCAGCGACCCGTCGACCGGGACCGCCGTGTCGAGCCCGAGGCCGCGCTGCATCGCGTGGCCGAACATCCAGGCCATCTCGGCCACCGACGCCGGCTGGGGGTCGAACGCCGAGGGCATCTCCTTGCGCAGCGCCTCCGCCTGGGCGGCCCGCTCGCCGATCGCGTGCCGGCCCGGCACGGACCGCGGCATCATCAGCGTGTCCTGGAGCGTGGTCCAGCTCGCGTGCAGCGGCTCCATGAACGCCTTGGCGCCCGGGTTCGCGAGCGGCGCGGCGATCCAGTGGACGCGGCGCCCGATCGGGATCTGCTCCAGGAAGTCGAGGGTGGCCTCGCACTCGGCGGCCCAGGCCTCGCGCTCCGACAGGTCGACGCCCTCGATCATCGAGAGCACCACCGACGCCGGGTCGGTGGCCGCGGTCAGGCCGAGGTGCAGGGACTCGCCGCGCAGCGCGCGGTACAGCGCGGTGTGGTGCCGCCGCGCGGCGTGCTTCTTGTCGTCCGGCTGGAAGGCGTAGGGAACGGGTGACACGCGCCAGACCGCCCACACGGTCCCGGTGCGGGTCCACATGAGGCCGTCCGTCAGGGCCGAGATGTGGCTCAGCATGGGGGCTCAGTCCTCTCGCGGGGTGGTCGGTGCGGGGCGGTCGGTGTTCTTCGGTTTCCCGGCCAGCAGCTGGCCGACGCCGGTGAGGTCGGCGTTCCTGCGGTCCGCCGCCGCGGTCGCGGCTGCTGCCGCCCAGTCAGCGGGCGAGCGTCTGCCGGGTGGTGCGGCGGGTTGCGGGTCCGGTTGCCGTCCTGGTTGGCGGCCGGTCTGCGGGCCAGGCCCCGGGTCGAGCCGGCGGCCCTCGAACGTCGCGTCCGCGGGACCGCGGCTGGTCAGCTCCGGCAGCAGCTCGGTCGGTACCGGCTGCACGACGACGGGTCGCGTCGTCCCGACCGGCACGGCGGGTGCGACGGGGCGCGGCGTCGGCTCGGCGAGCCGCTCGCTCCGGACCGCGGCGCCCGGCACCACGACCATGACGCGGTGCGTCAGCAGGCGCGGCTTGGGCAGGGACACCTGCCCGCCCACGAGCCGGCCCGGGCTCGACGTCAGGTTCATCGCGTCCATGACGAACGCGACCGGGTTGCGCCCGGAGCTCGGCAGCTTGCCGGTGGCCCAGACCACCCCGACGACCACACCGACGGCGACCACGATGTTCATGAAACCGCCGAGCTGCGCCCACAGGGGGGCGGTCTTCCACAGGGCGAACGCCACCACGGCGCCCGCTCCCACCTGGGTGATGGTGTACGGACCACCCCAGATGCGCCCGCCGCTGGGCAGCTTCCCCACGAGCATGGGGATGCGTCGGGCCTTCGTGTAGAACTTCGCGGTCTCGGTCACCGGACACCCTCCTCACCACACGCCGGGCGCACGAATGCGCCCGTCCGACCAACCCTGTGCCTTGCCCCCAGCGCCATGCCCATGTTCCTGACCTGCTGCCCTGCTCCCGCGACCGTCAGAGGACGGTCTGCGTGTTCACGATCGCCGGAGCGGAGTCGAACTCGTCCTTGGCGAGCTCGGAGGTGACGTTGATGCCACCGTTCACGAGCCACAGGACGATCCCGCCCACGATCGCGGACATCAGGATGGCCGCGATCGACATCTTGGTCTTCACCGCGGTGATGACGACCATGAGGATGACGACCACGAAGGTCACGGACTCGATCGCGCTCTTGACCTCCTCGGACTTCACGGTGATGAGGTCGAGGAAGCCGTCGGCCATAACGATCTCGCTGATCATGGTTCTCTCCTTCGTTACTCCCCGGCGCTGCCGGGGTCGGTCGTGCCGGTTGGCGTCGTGTCGATACGGACAGCCGGCTCAACGCCGGCAACCTCCCAGCGGCCGTCCCGCGCGACGAGCGTGAGGACGTACTGGGCGGTCGTCTTGTTGCCGTCGAGCCGCGTGAGCTCGACGGTGGTCAGGGCGTGCGTCCCGTCGCCGTCGGCCGGGTTCTCCGTGACCTCGTGGGAGCCCTTGATGCCCGTCACGGCCACGGCCGTGTACGGGGCCGGGGTCACGGCCGAGACGGAGGTGCCGGGGCGCAGGTAGCGCGTGATCTCGCCGTCGCCCGCGACCATGGCCGCGAGGAACCCGGCCACGGACTGGCCCGCCGGCGACGTCGGGGAGATGGTCTCGGAGTAGCCGAGGTCCGGAGCCTCTGCGACGGCCGCCGGTCCGGGGACGGGCGACGGCAGCGCGAGGGCCGTGACCGCGAGGTCCGGTCCGGAGTACCTCGTGTCCGTGCGCTGCACGAGCACCGGCACCTGGAAGTAGCGACGCACCCACACGAGCGGGACCTCGGCCTGCTCGCCCTCCTTCGCCTGGCCGTCCGCGGGCGGAGGCGTCGAACCCGGGGCGGGCTCGGCGACGTCGACGCCGACCGTCACGGACCAGACGTCGTTCTCCGCCTCCTCGACCTGTGCCACCGACGAGTCGCGGATGGTCTGGCCCTCCTGGGGGAGAGTTCCGACCGGGGCGTTCGTCAGGGAGGCGATGAGCTGCTTGTCGTTGCTGTCGGCCCGCAGCCAGGTCTCCACGAGCTCGACCGCGCGCTCGGTCGCGGCGGCGGACTGCGCGGTGCTCGCCGCGCCGGCGACCGCGGTGACGGGGGCCGGCGCGGGCCGCAGCGCGGTCCACACCAGGGCCGCGGGACCGGCGAGCAGCGCCAGCGCGAGCAGCGCCCCCCAGGCCTTGGTGGCCAGGGCGGGGCCGTTGGACCACTCCACGACGGCGGGCGGCGGGTCGTCGTCCGCACCTCCGCCGCCCGACGACGGCGTCGCGGGCCGGTCGGGACCGCCCGCCCAGGGGGAGGCGGTGCCGGTGGCGCCGTCGGCGGGGCCGGGCAGCTCGGCCGGCTTGGCGGCCTTCTTGCCCCGACGGCGCACGAGGAGCGAGCTCATCGCGTGTGCACCTCGTTCTGCAGGTCCGCCCGGATGCGCGCGCGGGCCTCGCGTGCGCTGCGCACACGGGGGCTGTCGAGCGCCTCGGTCAGCCGGATCGTCGTGTCGTTCTCACCGAGGGGGTCCTCGGCGAGCGATGCGATGAGGTCGCGCACCACGGGCGCCACCTCACCGCGTGCGGCGTGCACCTCGGCGGTGTCCCGGAGCAGCGACCACGTGTGGTCGAAGGCCGTCGGACCGGGGTCCGCGGCCTGCAGGTCCGTACTGCTCAGGTCGGTGCTGCCGAGTCCGGCGCCGGGCGCCTGGTCGAGCTCGTCCTTGCTCATCTCGCCTCTCCCGTTGATCCGTCAGTTGCGTCTGCTCAGCACAAATGGCTGGTGATGTGTTCGTGTGACATCGGTCGAGCAGGGGTTTTGGCCGAGTGTGACGCAGGTCACAGGGGCCCGGAGGGTGCGGGCAACAGTGGCGGGCAACACCCTCCCGATGGACTCGGGGCAGACGGAGGGGGGAACCGCCATGCCTGCACGCACACCGGCGCCGGCATCAGGAACGCTGATGCGAGAGCTTGACCACGACTGGGCAGACCTGGTCCGTACGCGATCGTTCGCCACCGAGATCGACCGCTTCGTCGCACGCTTCCCCCGGCTCGCGGGACTGCGGCGGGGCGAGCCCGTGCGGCTCGCGCCCGACGAGGCGGACGAGGTGCTGTACGCGCTCATCGTCGAGCACGCGAGCGGCAGCTTCGCCGCAGGGCGCGCGGTGCTGCAGTGCATGCTGCCCGCGGTCCGCACCATCGTGCGCCGGTCGCGCCGGCACTACCCGGACGTGCAGGACCTCGAGCAGGAGGCCGCCGCCGCGATGTGGGACGCGATCACCCACTACGACCTCGAGCGCAGCAGCCGGGTCGCGATGCGGCTGCAGGGGCACACCCTGACGCGCGTCGTCGGCGACCGGGCCCCGCACGCCCGGGGCGGCCGGGCGAGCCGCGGTCCCCAGGTGGCGGAGATCCCCACCGACACGGACATGCTGACCGTCCTCGAGCGGCCGACCCTGCCCGAGCCCGGCCCCGACGCGGTCTACTCGCTCGCGAGCCTGTCCCTGGGCCCGACGGGCGAGGTCCTCGACGTCATCGCGTGGGGGCTGGACAAGGACGTCCTCACGCGGGACGAGTCAGCACTTCTGGCGCGGCTCTACGCGCCGGACCCCGATCTCCCGGAGTACGCCGAGCTCGGCTCGGGTCGCGGGAACTATCAGCGGCGGGTGGCCCACGAGCTGGGCATCTCGCACGCAGCCTTGCGCCAGCGGGCGAGTCGCGCAGTGCGACGGCTGGCGGAAGCCGTTCAGTCCGGTGGTCTGTCTGGGGGACAACCGGGCGAACGGGATGGTGAGGGACGACGACGGCCGACGGGCTGAGCACTGGGGGGTGCGTGATGCCCTGAAGTCGTCCGAAGTTCGCCTCATCGCGAGAGGGTCCCACCGCCAGCGGGGCCCTCTCGTTCTGTCCCCGACACCGGCAGAGACTCGCTATCTCATGCCTGACCTGCAGAGTCAATGCCACAACTGTGGTTCTGACGTGCCATCGAAGGATTGTCTGAGGGTCACTCAATATTCAAGCCATCTCCACACTTTTGAAGTCTCCTTGACCTAGCGAGCACCCGGAACGCTGATTAGCGTTCAACCTGCCGGGTCCGCCCGTCTGGATGAGGATTACCTGCGGTGACACGCGTGTGACACCGCAGGAGCCCTCGACAGCACGGGCGGGAGCACGGTGGAGACAGGCGCAGGCATGGGATCCTCGACGGGTTCCGCTCCGGGAAGACCCCTGGCGGACTTTGTCGATGGGCTCGGAGGAGACGGCACGGTGAGCAGTGGAACGAAGGTCGCGAACCAGGAACAGCAGGCCCGGTCCGCGACAAGACCCCAGCGACCCGCACCCCCCGGGCCGCTCAAACCCACGCGCGCCCGACGCCGGCCCGCCCTCATCGCCCTAGGTCTCGCGCTCGTGGCACTGAGCGTGCTGGCGAGTCTCTATGTGACCACCTCGCAGGGTGCGACGCACCAGGCCTTGGCCGTCAACAAAGAGATCACGCGCGGCACGAAGGTCACCGCGGCCGATATCACCGTTGTCGACCTGCCCAACGGGCCGACCCTGCTCGAGTCGATCCCGGCCGAACAGCTCGAGCAGGTGGCCGACGTCAAGTTCGCCGCGGCCGACCTCAAGAAGGGGCAGCTGCTGACGCCCGACAGCGTCGTGACAGACCTCGCGCCCCCGTCGGGCCAGTCCATCGTGGGCATCGCGCTGACGCCCAGCCAGATGCCGACCAGCCAGCTGCACGCCGGCGACTCCGTGCGCGTCGTCGAGACGCCCGCGACCGGCGGCGAGCCGCCGGTGGAGGCGCCGTTCGCCATCGCCGCCACGGTGATCGGGGTCTCGGGCGACGCCGCGCTCGGCGACCAGACGGTCGTCGACGTGCAGGTGGCCTCGGGCAACGCGGCGGCTCTCGCGGCCCGCGCCGCGACGGGCCGGGTCGCCATCGTCATCGACGCCGTCGGGGCCGGGTGATCCGGTGGCTCTCATCGCCCTGGCCAACGCGAAGGGTTCGCCGGGCACGACGACGGCGGCCCTCGTGCTGGCGCTCCAGTGGCCCCGCCCGGTGCTGCTCGTCGAGGCCGACCTCGCCGGGTCGTCGATCCTGGCCGGCTACTTCCGCGGCCAGCTCCCGCACGACCGTGGCCTGCAACCCCTCGCGATCGCGCACTCCCACGGAGATCTCGAGGCAGCGTTCTGGGAGCAGACGATTCCCCTCGTTCGAAACGATCCGGACAAGAAGCTGCTCCCCGGCATCGTCAGCCCGCACACCGCACCCGCCGTCGCGAACCTCTGGGGGCCGCTGGCCAACCAGCTCGTGGCGCTGGAGCGCGGGGGCATCGACGTGCTGGTCGACCTCGGCCGGCTCGGCACCGGCGGTGCCGTGCGCGAGGACCGCGAGCCGATCGTCCGGCTCGCGGACCAGGTGCTGATCACCACCGGGTCGCGCCTGCCCGATATCGCGGTGACGCGCGAGCTCGTCAAGTCCCGCACGTCCGTCGTCGACGCCGCGGCGCGCGACCTCACCAACCTCACGGCCCTGACCATCGGTCCCGGCCGGCCCTACGACGCGAACGAGATCGCGCGGACGCTCGGCCTGGGCACCGTCGGCTCGCTCGCCTGGGACCCGGTGAACGCCGAGGTGCTGTCGGTGGGCTCGCCCGCCGGACGGCGGTACTCGACGTCCCCGCTCGTCCGCTCCGCCGCCCCGGTCATCTCCCGCCTCCAGGACCGCACGGAGAAGCGGCGCGCCCGGTTCTCCACCGGGCCGCGCGAGGTAGGCCGAGGGACCGGACCGCGGCGTCCGCCCGAGCAGTCCGGCACGAGCGCCCGCTCCGCGTCATGGAGCGTGCAGGGTGCCGGACCGTGGCAGGGCGACGGAAGGGGTGACGCGTGAGCACACCCGAGTTCCCCGACCTCTCCTCCCTGCCGATCTTCCACGACGCGGACGACCGGGCCCCGGCCCTTCCGCGTCGTGCCCCTGCCACCGATGCGGAGACCATGCCGGGCCGACGCCCTGCCGCCGTGCAGAACACCTGGACCCCGCCGGCCGCGGAGCCGGGCAACGGCGGGACCCGCACCGTCGACCCCGGGGGCGCCGGGCCCGCACGACCCGCGGGAGGCACGCCGCCGTCGTCGGGCGGCGGGACCTCGCCCTGGGTCGGGGCGCTGGCCCGGGCCGAACGGGAGTACCACGGCCAGCCCGGCAACCCGCGGCTGCGGGACTCCGAGTTCTGGCGCCAGGTCAACAGCCTGCGCGGCGAGGTGTCCTCGCGGCTGACGACGGCGCTCGCGGCGCGCGAGCTGGACGAGGAGCAGCGCGAGGCCCTGGGCCAGGAGCTGATCCAGCAGGTGGTGCGCGACCACAACGACGCCCTGCTGTCGGGCGGCCAGCGCAACTGGACCACCGAGTACCAGGTCGAGGTGACGCGCGCGCTGTTCGACGCGCTGTTCCGCCTGGGCCGGCTCCAGCCGCTCATCGACACGCCCGACGTGGAGAACATCGAGATCACGGGCACCGCGCCCGTGCTGCTGCTGATGGGCGACGGGCGCCGCATGTACGCGGAGCCCATCGCGGACTCCGACGCGGAGCTCATCGACTTCCTGCAGTTCCTCGCGGCGCGCGACCCGGCGAACGAGCGGTCGTTCACCCGGGCCAACCCGTTCCTCAACCTGGACCTGCCCGGGCGCGTGCGGCTGGCCGCCGTCGGCTGGGTGGTCCCGTGGCCGCGCGTCACCATCCGCCTGCAGCGCCTGCAGTCGGTCGACCTGGACCTGCTGCGCGAGAACCACACCATCGACGCCGTGCTGGTCGAGTTCCTCACGGCGGCGGTGCGCGCGCGCAAGTCGATCGTCGTGTCCGGCCAGGGCCAGGGCAGCGGCAAGACCACGCTGCTGCGCGCGCTCTGCGCCGGGCTGGACCCGTGGGAGTCGATCGCGACGATCGAGACCGACTACGAGCTCTACCTGCACCTCGAGCCCGACAAGCACAAGCGCGTGGTCGCGCTGCGCACGCGCGAGGGCTCGGGCGAGATGAACACGTCAGGCCGCCGCGTGGGCGAGATCAACACGAACGTCAACGTGTACGAGTCCCTGCGGCACAACATCTCCCGCGTCATCGTCGGCGAGGTGCGCGGGCCCGAGATCGTGTCCATGTTCCAGGCCATGCAGATGGGTAACGGCTCGCTGTCCACGGTGCACGCCGACGGCGCGCGCGACGTCGTCGAACGCCTGGTCGGTATGGCCGTACAGGACTCGACGCTGTCGGAGACGTACGCGTACCGGCAGGTCGCGCAGTCGATCGACCTCATCGTCTTCCTCCGGGTCGACTCCGAGGGCGACGGGCGACGGGTCCGCTACGTCTCCGAGGTGATCGAGGTGACGCGCGGCGAGGCCGGCAACCCGGTGGCGATCACGGACGTGTTCGAACCGGGGCCGGGGGGTCGCGCGGTGCCCAAGGTGACGCCGTCGTTCCTCGCCGACCTGGAGGCCGAGGGCTTCGACGCGAGCCTGCTGAACTACCGCGACGGGCTCTGGGAGACCGCATGACCACCCTGATCGCGGTGCTGACCGGCCTCGGCCTGGGGCTCGGGGTGTGGTTCGTCGTCGTCGGCGTGCAGCGGTACGAGCCGACGCCGAGACCGAAGCGCACCACCCCGCCGTTCCATGGGCTGCTCCGCCTGCTGGGCCTGACCAAGGGCGGGCCGCTCTACCCGCAGCGCAAGATCCTGGGCATCGGCGCGGCCGTGGGCCTGGTGGTCGGGATCGTCACCGGTTGGTGGTCGCTCGTGCTCATCGTGCCCGTGCTGATCGTGGGCCTGCCGTCGCTGTTCCGCACCACCACCCAGTCCAACGAGGTGGAGAAGCTGACCGACCTGACCGCCTGGGTGCGCTCGCTCATCGGCGTGCTGTCGGGCGGCGCCGTCGGGCTGGAGCAGGGGATCGCCGCGACGCTCCACAGCGCCGCGCCGTCCGTGCGGCCCTCGCTCGCGCGCCTGGTGGCGCGCCTGGAGGCGCGCCAGCCCATCAAGCCCGCCCTGTACCGCTGGGCGGAGGAGATGGACGACTACTCGGCCGACATGATCGCGTCGGCCATGATCCTGGAGTCGGACAACCGGACCGGCGCCGTGGCGCCCGCGCTCCGGCAGCTCGCCGAGTCCCTGTCGGCGCAGGCCAAGGCGCGGCGCGAGATCGAGACCGAGCGCGCGACCGGCCGGGCGACGGTGCGCTGGGTGACCATCGTGACCCTCGTGGTGCTGGTCGCGACGGCGATGTCCGGGTACCTGAGCGGGTACGACTCGCCGCTGGGTCAGGTCGTGGCCGTGGTGCTGTTCTGCGCGTACGTGGTCTGCCTGCTGTGGATGCGCAAGATCAGCCTTGGCCAGCCGATCCCGCGGTTCCTGCCGCACGAGCGGGAGGTCTGACATGTGGCCCTGGGCAATCGGCAGCGGCCTGGTCGCGGGACTCGGCCTGTTCCTCGTGGTGCGGGAGCTCCTCCCGTCGACCCCGCGGCTCCAGTCCGCGCTCGACCGGATGAGCGGCGACGACAAGGTCGAGCCCATCACGGTGTCCGACGGCACCGAGCTCACCGCGACCCAGCGGTACACGCAGGTGTTCGGGGCGTGGGCGCAGCGCAGGCTGCCGCTCTCCCTGCTGGGGCGCGGCGGCCCGACCCGGGCCGACCTGGACCTGATCGGCAAGACCGCCACCGACCACTACGGCGAGAAGGCGCTCGGCACGGTGATCGTGCTGGTGGCGGTGCCCTTCCTCGGGCTGTGCGTCGGGCTGCTCAACCTCGGCATGCCGGTCTCGGTGCCGTTCGGGGCTGCGGTCGTGCTCGCGCTCGGCGCCTGGTTCCTGCCCGATCTCGACGCTCGGTCGAAGGCCAGGCGGGCCCGGCAGGAGTTCGCGCGGGCCGTCTCGACCTACCTCGAGCTGCTCGCGATCGAGCGGGTCTCCGGGGCCGGCGCCACCCAGGCGACGTTCGCCGCGGCGCAGGTCGCGGAGTCGTGGCCGTTCCGGCGGATCTCCGCGGCGCTCGAACGCAGCCGCTGGGAGGGGCAGGCGCCGTGGGTGGCGCTGCGCGAGCTGGGCGAGGAGGTCGAGGTGGACGCGCTGGGCGAGGTCGCCTCGATCGTGGAGCTCGCGGGTACCCAGGGCTCGGCGATCCACGACCAGCTGCAGTCCAAGGCGGCCGCGATGCGGGACGCGCAGCTCGACGTCGAACAGCAGCTCGCGCACGACGCGACGGTCCGGATGACCGTCCCTGGGACACTTACCGTATTTGTGTACTTTTTGATGCTCATCTTTCCAATCGGGGTCACTATGTTTCAGACTGCACCCTGAGCCGGCTCGCCCCCCGGCGGCGTCGCGGTGTCACACGAGCCGCTTCTTACCCATTTGTTGAAGTCGACATCACCCCAGGAGTCACCATGAACCAGCACCTGAGCCAGGGCCGGACGGCGGCGTCGCGAGTCGCCGCGCGGGCGTCGCTGCGCGCGGCCGCTGCGCGCGGTCGCGTCGACGCCCTCAACGCCCGCTTCGCCGAGCGCTCGGCCGAGCTCCGTCGTCGGCTGTCCGCCGGTCGTGCGGGCGAGCCCGACGACGCCGGCCTGGAGTCCATCGAGGTGGTCGTGCTGTCCGTCGTGGGTCTCGGCATCGCGATCGCGCTCGGTGCGGCGATCAAGGGCCTCGTCGACGAGTACATGTCTCAGCTCTAGGGATGTAGCGGATGAACGAGCGCGGTGCCGCCTCCCTGCAGACCGTCCTGACCTACCCGATCGTGCTGATGCTCATCTTCGGGATGGTGCAGGGGGTGCTCTACTTCCACGCGCAGAACACGGCGCAGTCCGTGGCCAACGGTGCGGTGCAGGCCGCGCGCGTGGAGGGCGGCAGCGTCGACTCGGGGTACGCGGAGGCCGCCTCGCGGCTCGCGCGCGGGGGCGATGCGTTCGCCTCGGTCCGGGTCTCCGTGACGCGTGGCGAGGAGATGGCCACCGCGACGGTGACCGGGCTGGCGCCGTCGATCGTGCCGGGTTTCCGCGGGCTGCGGGTGGAGCAGTCGGCGACGGGGCCCGTGGAGCGCTTCACGTCGGCGGTGAACGGCTGATGAGCGGGTCCGGCGGGGGCTCGGACGAGCGCGGCAACGTGGCGATCAACACCGCCGTGATCTTTCCCGTGCTGCTGCTGATCGGGCTGCTCCTCATCATGGCGGGCCGGATCGTGCTGGCCGAGGGCGTGGTGCAGTCGGCCGCGAACGAGGCCGCGCGGGCGGCGTCGATCAGCCGGACGGCGGCCGTGGCCGGGGTGCAGGCGACGTCGACGGCGACGTCGACGCTGGTGAACTCCGGGGTGAGGTGCTCGTCGACGTCGGTCCGGCCGGCGACGGACGCGTTCGACCTGCCGCTGGGGACGGTCGGCACCATCACGGTGCGGGTGGAGTGCGTGGTGCCGCTGCGCGACCTCGGGCTGCCGGGCGCGCCCGGTTCGCGGACGATCAGTGCGACCGGGACGTCGGTGCTCGACGCCTATCGGGGGCGGTCATGACCAGGGGGGCTGGGCGTATGTGGGTACGGCGTGGGCGGACGGCGGCGACGCCGGCGGGAGCGCGACGGGTGCGGGAGCGGGGCGAGATCAACATCCTCGCGGCCGGCATGGTGCCGGCGCTCATCATCGCGATCGGTCTCGTGGTCGACGGCGGCGGGCGACTGCACGCCGAGGACGAGGCCGAGTACGCCGCGGACCAGGCGGCTCGGGCCGCCGCACAGCAGATCCGGATCGACCGTGCGCAGATGGGACTGCCCCCTGAGGTGGATCCCGCGCGCGCGACACAGGCTGCCGCCGACACGCTCGGCGCGCTGGGAGTGCAGGGCGGGCTGACCGGCGTGAACGGCGCCACCGTCACCGTGGGCACTCAGGTCACCTACAAGACGACGTTCCTGACGTTGATCGGAATCAGCTCGCTCCGTGTCACGGCCGATGCCGAGGCGCGGGCGGTCCGCGGCATAGGACAGGAGGAATCCTGATGAGCACCTCGACAGTCCAGGGTCGTGCGGTGACCGGTGAGCCCGGCGGACCGCGGCGGGGTACCGGCGCGCGTGTGCTGAGAGGGCTGGGCGCGGCGTTGCTCCTGTGCGCGCTCGTCGTCGGGATCCCGGTGGGCCTGTGGGTGCTCGGCGGGCCGATCTGGACCGGACCCGTCAGCGTGGGCCAGATCATCTCGATCCTGAGCAGCCCCGACGTGACCGGTTCGGTGCTGATCGGGCTGATCAAGATCGTCGGCTGGCTCGCGTGGCTGACCTTCGCGATCGCGGTGGTGGTCGAGGTGGTCGCGGCCCTGCGCGGACGCCGGTCACCGCACGTGCGCGGGCTCGGCGCGCAGCAGCGCGCGGCGGCGGTGCTCGTGGGTGCGGTGATCACGATGCTGGTCGCGGCGCCGTCCGTGTCGCCCGCCATGGCGGCGACGACGCCGGTGGAGGTCGCCGAGACCGGGACCGTCGTGACGGCGCCGGTCTCGTCGGAGGCGGTCCTGCCGGCCGACGTCTCCACGAGAGCGACGGAGAAGAAGACAGGCGCGGACGAGGCACCGGCGCCCACCTACACCGTGCAGCCCGGCGACTCGCTGTGGCGGATCGCGGAGCAGACCCTGGGCGACGGTGCGCGGTTCAAGCAGATCGCCGACCTGAACTACGGCGTGCCGCAGGCCGACGGCAACGCGCTCGACGCCGGCAACTGGATCGAGCCGGGCTGGGTGCTGCGGCTGCCCGCGGAGGCCGCCGGGGGCGCCGACGTCGTCCTCACCGGCACGGACGGCGACGATCCCGTCGGGATCGGTCCCTCGAAGGCGGGCGCGGACGACGGGGACGCCGTCGACGTGACCAACTCCGGGAAGGCCGCGGCCGAGGTGGTCGTGGAGCCGGGCGACACCCTGTGGGGGATCGCCGAGGAGGAGCTCGGCGACGGCACGAAGTACCCGGAGGTCTTCGAGGCGTCACGTGCCACGGACCAGCCGGGCGGGGAGCGGCTCACCGACCCCGACCTCATCTACCCGGGCTGGACCGTGACCGTCCCGGGCGCCGGGGAGGCCGCGCCGGACGAGGGCACGCGGGGCGACGACGCCGCGCAGCCGACGCCGGACGACACCGACGAGTCGGCGTCCGAGGGAGAGCCCGCGGACGCGGGTGCGGAGCAGCCGGCCGGGTCGGACGCCGGGTCGGACGCCGCGGACGATGCCGCTGGTTCGGATGCCGCGGCGCCGGGCGAGACGGGGTCCGCGCCGGAGGCCGACGAACCGGGCGACGAGGGCCAGGCCGACGGCGGCGTGTCAGCAGCGGTCGGCGCCACGAGGATCGGCCAGCGTGCCGACGCGAAGGAGCCCGCGCCCGAGCCGGCCACACCGTCCACCGAGGTGACGCCCGAGGGCACGGTCGAGGTCGAGCCCGAGGACATCGAGGAGCCGGGCGGCGCGGGCAACGACGTCGTGCAGGACGAGCAGACGCCGTCGGACGAGCGACCTGCCGGCGAGCAGCCGGCCGGGGAGGCCCCGGCCGCCGACGAGCCGAACCGTGCCGGGCAGAACGCCGCCCCGAGGTCGCCGGCCGACGGTGCGGCCGGCGAGCGGCGGGACGACGCAGGCCGCGATGGTGCCGGCCAGCCCGACCCCGCCGATGTCGCGACCGGTACGGCCGGTATCGGCGGCCGGGACTCCGCCAAGGACGACGCCGGTAAGGGCGACGCCGGCAAGGGCGACGCCGCCACCGAGGGCGACAAGCCCGAACCGAAGCCCGAGCAGACCGCCGAGGGCAACCTCGTCCCGCAGGCCCCGCCCGCACCGCAGGAGACCGAGGGGCCCCAGTACGACGAGGTCACGCCCGAGGACCTGGAGAACGATCCGAACCTCGAGCCGGACCAGTCGGCGCCACGGGGCCGTTCGCTCGACGAGTCGATCCCCGGCAGCGGGCTGATCGCCGACGAGCTCCTTCCGCAGGACCAGGGCGACGAGCCGGCCACCGACGGCTCGGCCGCCGACGAGCCGGCCGCGCAGGAGACGTCGTCCGGGGAGGGTACGACCTGGGGCAGCGACCCGGCAGCCGAGGACCAGCCGGCGACGGGCAACGCGCTGGAGGGCGTGATCGAGGAGCCCGCCCCGGAGGACGAGGTGGAGCCGACCGCGGTCGGGGGCGCGCGTATCGACTCGCCCCAGGGTGCGGACGACGTGCTGCCCGAGGACATCGCGAGCGACGAGCCCGTCGCGGGGGAGTCCGTTCCCGAGGTCGCCGTCGAGTCGTCGCCGCCCGTGGAGGCGGCGGCACCGGTGGAGGCCGGTGCTCCTGCGGAGCCAGACGCCGAGTCCGGCGGCGCCGTGACGGCCGGGACGACGGTGGCGGGCGCAACCACCGCTGCCGCGAGCGACCTGTCGCTCCTGGACTCGGCGGCCGACGTCGCATCCGACCTCGTGGACGACCTCGACGAGTCGGTGGGTGTGCGCACGGCTACCGGCGTCGGCGGCCTGCTCGCCGCAGGGCTGCTCGCCCTGGTCGCCGTGAAACGGCGGCGGGTGCGCAAGGGTCGTGAACCCGGCGAGACCGTCGTCGTACCCGGGCCGGAGACGCCCGCAGGGGCGCTGGAACGCGACCTGCACGGCGTCGAGGACCCCTTCGGACGTGACCAGGTGGACCGCGCGCTGCGCAGCCTCGCCGCGTGGCATCGCGAGCGTGGCCTGCCGCTGCCGGGGGTGCGCATCGCGCGGCTGAGGAGCGGCGAGTTCGTCGAGCTCTACCTCGACCGCGCCTCCGACCTGCCCGAACCCTGGGCCAGCACGACCGACCGGTTCATCTGGCAGCTCGCGGCGGGCGACGCGGAGGCGGCCGCGCAGGTCGGTTCTGCAGGAGCCACCGCGACCGAGGAGGGCGAGGCGCCCTACCCGGCCCTCGTCACCGTCGGCCACGACGACGAGGACGCGCACCTCATGCTCGACCTCGAGAACCTCGCGTGCCTAGACATCCGCGGCACGGACGCCGCCGCGCAGGCCACTCTCGCGGCGCTCGCGGTCGAGCTGGCCACGAGCCTGTGGGCGGACGACCTGCAGGTCACCGTGGTCGGTACGCTCGGCGACCTGCCGGGCGTGGTGGACACGGGACGGGTGCGGCACGTCGCGGGCCTCACGGAGATCGTGCGCGAGCTCGAGGCGCGCGCCGCCGACGTCGACCGTACGCTGGCGCAGGTCGGAGCGACCTCCGTGGCCGAAGCGCGCGGCCGTGGGCTGGCGACCGATGCCTGGACGCCGGAGATCCTGCTCGTCGGCGAACGGCTCGGCCTGACCGATCGCGCCAGGCTGGAGAGTCTCGTCGAGCGCGTACCGAGCGTCGGGATCGCGGCCGTGACGTCCAGCGCGGAGGTGGGGGACTGGGTGCTCGACCTGACCGGTGACCTGACCAACGGCGACACCACCCGCGGCATCCTCATGCCGGCCTACATCGCGGTGCGCCCGCAACAGCTCGACGCCGAGACCTATGCACAGGCCCTGGCCCTGCTGGCCGAGCCCGAGACCGCGCCCGGCCCCGAGTGGAGCCGCTCGATCGACCGCACCGAACCGACGCTCGAGGAGATCCCTGTGGAAGCTGTCCGCGCTGGTGCCGCGGATTCGGACGTGGCGGTCGGCGAGGCGACGACGCTCGCGCCGTCGGCCTACGGCACGGGGACGGCGGCCGGACCGGCGGCCCCGGCGACCCACGGCAGACTGCCCGAGAGCTTCTCGCCGTGGGCGCGCGCCGCGGTCAGCGTGGCGACCCCGCCGCTGGGGACGCCGGTCGTCGGGACGGGTGGGCCGGCCGAGACCTCGGGGCCGGCCGAACCGGCCCCGGAGCCGCTCGTGGTCGAGCCGCCGATCGTGCGGGTGCTGGGGAACGTCGAGCTTGCCGGGACGACGGGTGTGGAGCTGCCGTCCACGCACCAGCGGCAGGCGACCGAGCTGATCGCGTTCCTGGCGTTCAACCCGGGCTCGCGCGGTTCGGACATCTCGAAGGCGCTGTGGCCCTCGCGCGAGCCGAACCTGGCGACCCGGCGTTCCGCCGTGTCGCGCGCGCGTCGCTGGCTGGGCACCGACCCGAGCGGCTTCGAGTACCTGCCGCGCTACTGGTCCGCGGACGACGGCGGTCAGGCCGACGTCGAGTCCGCCGGTTACCGCCTGCGCGGGGTCGCCACGGACTGGCACAAGTTCTGCGACCTGGTCGGCCCGGACCTCACGCAGACGCCGACGTCGGACCTGCTCGCCGCGCTGGACATGGTGCGGGGCAAGCCGTTCGAGGGCGTGCCGCTGCGCAAGTACGTGTGGGCCGAGCAGCTGATGCACACGATCTCGTCGGGTGTGGTGGACGTGTCCCACGAGGTGGCCCGTCGCGCGCTCCTGGAGGGCGACGTGGCGACTGCGCGGCACGCGTCCCAGGTGGGGCGGCTCGCCGACCCGGTGGACGAGCGCTCGTGGCGCAACGGGATCCGCGCGGAGATCGCCTCCGGCCGACGGGACGCGGTGGGCCGGCTCGTGGACCGGCTGCGCGATCACCTGGAGCAGCTCGCCATGGAGCCGGAGCCGGACACGGAGGAGCTGCTGGCGCAGGTGGACGAGCAGGAGCGGCGGCGGGAGCGCACCGGGGGCTGACGTCGGGCCAGCGTTGCCGCAGGGGCGGAGACACGGACAGCAGACAACGTCTGCTGTCCGTGTCTCGTTGCGCTCAGTCGAATCCGCCCGGGCCGGGGATCGGCGCGAGGTCGATCGCGAAGCTCTCGGCGTCCTCACCGGTGAGCCTGGCGAGCAGGGTGCGGAGGGCGGCCTCGGCGTCGTCCAGGAAGACCGCCTGGCTGACGGCGCCGGGGACGCCGACCGCGCGCAGCGTCCAACGCTGGTCGTCGCGGTACGCGACCACGGTGTACCTGTTCATTCCGGGCTCGTCGGCCGCGGCGCGGTGATGTCGACGCGATGAGATGTCATGGTGGCAAGCCTGTAGAGGAACATGGCGATCCGCTACTTGAAACTCATATTGGCCACCTATTAGCGGTGATATCAATATAAATGTCGGGTACGGGGCGCCCTTCCTGTGGGCCGCGATGTGCACTGTCCCCAAGGTTTTCCACAAGGCCCACTTTCCGGATCCCGGGGCCCCGGCTAGCGTCATTCCCGGCCGTTGCGGATACGCAACGGCGTGGCCGAGGGGGCGGGGTGCGGGGATGAGCGGCATGGTGATGCGCGCGGCCGGGCTGATAGTGACGGCCGGACTGGCGCTGACGGGGTGCACGGGCTCGCCGCCGGATCCTGACGTTTCTTCGGCCCCTTCTGGCGTTTCAACGCCTGCGGCCAGCGCGAGCCCTTCCCCGTCGTTGCCGGCCAAGCCGGAGCGTCCCGAAGCGATGAAGCGCAAGGACGCGGAGGGGGCTGCGGCTGCGGCGAAGTACTTCATCGAGCTCTACCCGTACGTGATGGCCACGGGGGACACGGAGGAGTTCGAGGCGATGTCGCACCGGGCGTGCGGGTTCTGTGCTGAGCTGGCCGGCCAGGCTCGAGCAATCCAAGACGAGGGTGAGACGTTTCGAGGTGGAGTGACGACGGTGCAGATCATCACGGAGTACAAGCGCGATGAGGTTACAGGGATCTACCCGTTTGATTCCAGAATCGTCCAGGAGGCGCAGTTGATTACTGCCGCGGACGGAGGTGTCGTTTTGGACGCCGATCGGGAGGTGCTCGAGCGACGCATCGAAGTTGGCCGAAGCGATGGCGACTGGGTAATGGTTGCCGTCGCACCGATTCCGGGACTCGACTGATGAGCTTTGTAGCGACGCTTGGACTTATGGCGGCCCTAGCCCTTGCGCCGTCCCCTGGCGACGAACGGGTAACGCTGGGGGGCGCGACAGCGGACGAATCCGTCCACGTGGCTGCTGAACTGCTTGTGCCCGGACCGGATCATGCACCCGCTGTTGGATCGGTTGCGGGTGGTGGTTCCGACCAGTCCGCGCCCCCGGTACGTCAATGGCGCATCACTCCCGCACTGTGCTTCCTGCGTGACCTCGGGGGCGCCACCGTGCTCGCCGAGTCGTGCGACGAGGGCCACCGGCTCGCCTATGAGGGCATCGAGTGCGAGGACGACGAACAAGCAGTCGGCGCCCTGTTCGAGCAGCGTCAGATGTCGGGCGAGTGGTCAGACGCCGCACTGGTCGAGGACGAGTCCTGCCTGGCCGAGCGGCGTCGTCAGGTCGACATCCCCGCCGCTGCGGCACGAGCGTTCCAGGAGATGCAGATCGCGCCGTCGGAGGTGAACGTGCAGCCGCCGGACGGTTGGACGCTCGTCAACGCCGACACCATCGCCTTCACCGATCGGGAACCCCGAACCGTCAGCACCGAACTGTTCGGCATCCCTGTGGATATCCGTGCAGTCCCGAGCAGCTACTCCTGGGACTTCGGCGACGGCACGGCTCCGCTGAGCACCACCGACCCGGGTGCCCCGTACCCCGCCCACACCATCGCGCACGCCTACGCGAAGCAGGGCACGGCGACCATCTCGCTCACGACCACCTGGAGCGGTCAGTTCCGCCTGGCCGGTGAGCCCACCTGGCGCGACGTGCCGGGGGAGGCGACCACGGCGTCGTCGTCGGGCAGCCTGGAGATCCTGGAGGCGAGGGCGCGTCTGGTGGAGGACCTCTACGGCGGCTGACGCCGACCGCGCTCTCGACGCTCACGACATCGCGTGCTTGGCGGTCGTGGTGTCGAGGCAGCGGTCGACGAGCGCGGTGAGCTCGAGCGGGAGCGGCAGATCCGCCTGTTCTACGTCGGGCAGTTCGTCGTACAGGGTGACGGCGACCGGGCCTGCCAGCTGGTCAGCCGGCGCGTCGGTGCAGAGCAGGATCCCGACCGTGGGGCGGTGCGTCTCGGGGATGCGGACGAGGTCGTCCACCAGCGACACCGTGTATCGGGTGCGGCCGATCAGGACAGGATTGAAGCGGCCGACGTGCACCTGGATCGCTATGTAACGCAGCTGGGTCACATGGAATAGCAGCAGGTCCACGGTGTAGTCGCGCTCGTCCTCCATCAGCTCCATGTGCCGGTCCACCACGCACATGTGGCGGTCCGGCAGGGCGAGGAGATCCTCCAGATGGTCGACGACGATGCCGGTGAAGGTGCGGCGGATCGACTCGGTGATCTCGTCGATGACGTCCTCGAACCCCTCGGGGCCGGACTCGGTGCGCCGGAACATGTTCATCGCTCACCGGTCCGGTGGACGGGCTCGGCTCGGGCAGTCAGAAGGTTCATGGCTCAAGCCTGTAGAGGCATTGCAACATTCGCCACCCGAGTTGCGTATACGCAACGAATCGACATGGGGGTGACCTCCTCCGAGGCCAGGACATGGCAAGTTGGTGGCTCGTTGTTGCCCAGTGTTGGCGAGATGTTGTGAATTATCACGGAGGCGCCTTGCCGGGAAGACGGATGTAGCGCACCCTTGTTCCGGCCGTGTTCACTGAGTTGTGCCCGAAGTTGAGGGAGTCGCCGATGGTCTCGTCCGCCATCACGCCCAAGCGCACCATCGCCGTCCTCATCGGGGTCGCAGTCATAGCGGTGGCGGCATTCGCGGTCGTGCGGTCGGGTGTGTTCGAGCCGGAGACGGTCCAGGGTGCGATCCCCGGACCGGGATCATCGTCCCCTTCGGCGCCGGCTTCCGCGAGTCCTTCCGCGACGCCGGCTCCAGAGCCGTCCGCGTCACCCACGACGCCGGAGCAGATCAAGGCCAAGAACATCGCAGACGCGAAGGCGCGGCTGACGGAGTACTACGAGACGACAGCCCAGGTAGCGAACAACAGTTACAAGGACTGGGACAAGCAACTCAGGCCATTTTGGGGGCACCCAGCACTGCGAGCATCGCTCCGGGCCGCGTATACAGAATCGGCAGCATCGGGCGACTACACAACGGGTGCAGCATCGATCGGCTCGATGAATGTGACTGAGTACAAGACGTCGGACGTAGGCAACGAAGAGGTGCATCTCGACGCTTGTATCGACTTCGGCGATGTACGAAATTTCTCGCAGGATGGCGACGAAATCCCTCGAGCTGCCGGGGCTCCTACCAGGTACCAGTTCAATTATGTGATGCGGCACCAGGGACATGACAGTTACTGGACGGTCAATGAGCAGGACCCACACCCGGAGCAGGCATGCTGATCTCGCAGACGCGGATTGTTGGAAGAGTCCTGGCCGCGTCAATCGCGATACTGACGGCCGGGCTAGCCATGCTTGTGCCTGTAGTGACTGCAACGGCGGACGAATGCGTACCTACGACGCTTCCGGACGGTGTCGTAATTCCGTGTGAAGAAGGTGGTGGCGACACTGGCGGGGGTGATGGCGGGGGTGATGGCGGTGGCGGTGGTGGCCCACAAGTGTGCCGCGATCTCGGCGAGGTAGTGCCATGTAGCAATGAGTACGGTGCATGGAACGGCGATTGCTATGTGCGGAATGCAAGTCCCCAGCCCCCTGCTGGCGACCCGGCGTGGGAAGGTCACGAACCTGGAGACGGATTCGTTCTTGAGTGCACCCCGTCGTGGTGCGTGGATGTGGCTGGTGACCTTGAAGGATGCGAGGGCCATGCCTATAACTGGTCTGCCGACCCAGCCGAACCCGTTGGCCCCAGTGCTGAGGAGCTCGCCCAGCGCGCCGTAGCCGCCATGAATCTCTCCATGGGTCAGATCGGTTCCACCCCGCCGGCGTCCGCCAGCAACCCAGATGCGGTCGGGACCATCGGCCTGCCCATTTGGTTGTGGATCGCGAATCGCGCCGAGAACACGATCGGCCCGATCACGCGTTCCGCAGGTGGTGGTGGCCTGACCGTCACGGCCACGGGCACTCTCGATCGTGTCGAGTGGACCCTGACGTCGGCGAACGGCACCACGATTGGCGCCATCTCCTGTGACGGGGCCAACGCTCCAGGCACGCCGTACGACGGTCGCAACAGCGCGGAGCCCTCGCCCACCTGCGGATTCGGTGCCGACCTCAACAGCAGCCCGGGCACCCTCACACTCACGGGTACGGCCTACTGGGGCGTCGAATGGCAGAGCAGTGGTGGGCAGGGCGGCGAGATCCCCTTCACGGCGCAGCCGGCCACCACACAGGTCCGGATCGGCGAGCTCCAGGCGCTCCTCCGGAACTAAACACGCGCGCGTCAGGACGCTCACTTCGGGCGCTGAGCGCCTGCCCTGAAAGCCACTAATTCAGCCGGTCAAGCTGAAGGTTCGGCACCGACCCCGAACTGCTCGTATCGCCATGCCAGGAATTCGGCGCTCGGACGGTCGGCACGGCGCTGCGGAAGTTGGATGGTCCGGCCGTGCATCTCCTGCAACCCGTGCCTCAGCATCGGTCCATCGACCTTTTCCAGGAGGTCGCGGGAGATGCGCACCTCGTAGTCCGGCGTCACACCGAGCATGTTCTGGTCGTACGCAGCGTGGTGGATCTTGCACAGCGCGAGGCCGTTGTTCACCGTGGGGACTCCACGCTCATGTGAATCCGGGATGATGTGCGCTGCGTCGAGCAGCGATCCGTACTTCAACTCGCAGATCGCGCACTGCGTGCCGTACGCGATGATGACGCGCGTGCGAAAGGCCGGCTGATGCAGTCGCTCCTTCGCGAGTCGCAGTGCGTAGATTCGCTCAGGCTCCGGCATGTGTCGTACGTCGTGCACAAAGTTGAAGGACTCGTCGAGAGCGATGATGAAGGTGCGCTCCTCCGGATAATCCTCGACGACGTAGACCGGGGCCACAGGCGTGTAAATGTTGGGCACCTCCTTCCGGAACAGGATCAGCGGAGCGCCCGTGGCCATCGCGTTGCGGAGCTTTCGATTGTCGCCCGACCAGGGGTCTCCCTCGCGGTAGGCATAGTGGAGGAGACCATCTTCGGACTCGGTGTCGTCGTAGGGCCCGTCGGTGGCACTGACGATGGACAGAGTGGACTCGAATGACGCGGGATTTCGGATTCCTCGCGAGTAGTCGATGATCGGGAGCTTCTGGCCGTCGATGTGGAAGTCGAGCAGTTCGGCGCGATTGAGAAAGCCGCCGTTCGCCTCGGCGCGCTCCTGAACCCAGGAGATGATGCGTGGGCGCAATGCCTTCTCGAACGCAGATTCCATGTGCACACCTCACCAGATCTCATCGGCTGGGGGAAGCCATGAGCATGCTGGGGCGCAGCTGCACCACACCGCGGTGACCAGCACGAACTGTCAAGCGTCGGATCCCCCGTGTGGGATGCCCGGTCGCAGCGTGGAGTCCAGGATGGACCCCATGGCATCCACCTCCTCCGTCCTCCGCGGTATCGGCCAGGTCGCTCTTGGCGCCGCACTGCTCACGGCCGGCATCAGCCACCTGACCACGGCCCGCAAGGAGTTTCAGGCCCAGGTACCCAGCTGGTTCCCGGCCGATCCCGACACCGTCGTGGTCGGGTCCGGCATTGTCGAGATCGGCCTCGGCACCGCCCTGGTGGCCACCTGGAAGCAGCCTGTCCGACGTCGGTTGGGGGCGCTGGTCGCCGCGTTCTTCGTCGCGGTCTTCCCCGGGAATGTCGCGCAGTACGCGGGGCGTCGAGACGGGTTCGGGCTGAACACGGATCGCAAGCGCGCCCTGCGGCTCCTCGGTCAGCCGCTCCTCGTCGCATGGGCGCTCGCGTCGACGCGGAACCGTGCCACCAAGACCGGGAGCTGACACCGAGCGGCCGGGCGTCAGACGCCCTGGAGCATTCCCAGCTTGCTCGCGAAGTCGACCAGCTCGAACGTCGAGCCCGTCACCAGGGTCGCGCCCGCAGCTCGCGCCACGTCGGAGACGGGTTCGACGTTCCCGTAGAGAACGAACGGCAGGTGAGCGTCCGCCGCGCGAACCTCGGCGAGAAAGCGGAGTCCGGCGTCGGGCACGTCGACGCCGGACTCGTGTCGGCCCATGTCCGAGATCACCAGCCCGTACCGGCGACTCCCGAGAAGGCGCATCGCCTCGGCCGTCGAGCGCGCGGTGTCGACCTCGGCGCCCTCGCGCCGCCACGACTCCGTGACCATCGCGTTGTTCTCGGGGTGGTCGTCGACCCAGAGGATCGGGAGGCTCGCGGGGACCGTGACCCGTCGCTCCTGTTCCTGCGACATCCAGGCGGTCTCGTCGGGATGCGGGGTCGCACCCTGGGACTGCCCGGTGGCCCGGGTCTCGGTGTTCGGCACGACGCCGTCGAGCTGCCGCTTCAGCAGCGCCACCTCGCGTTGCAGATCGGTGATCATGTCGGACTGCTGGTCCGTCGCCTGCTTGAGGTTGAGCCGCTGCCCGCCGATCTCGAGTGTGACGTCGTCGGAGTTGCGCAGCTTCGACAGGAGCTGTCGGCCGAACACCAGCAGCACGACGATGACGAGCAAGGGCCACAGGAGGCTGGCGACAGCCCCGATCAGGTCGGCAACGGGAGTCACGGGGGCAAACGTACCGGTCAGAGCCGTGGAGCGGGACAGGGCACCAGGGCTCAGCCCTCGAGCAGCCCCCGGATGTCCTCCGCTCCCAGCGCCCCCGCGAACGCGCCCGCGTCGTCGCTCAGCACCGCGTCGAACAGCCGGGCCTTGCGCTCCTTGAGCGCCATCACCTTGTCCTCGATCGTGTTCTCGGACACCAGCCGGAACACCATCACGTTCTGCGTCTGCCCGATGCGGTGCGTCCGGTCGATCGCCTGCGCCTCCGTCGCCGGGTTCCACCACGGGTCGAGAAGGTAGACGTAGTCGGCCTCCGTCAGGTTGAGCCCGAACCCGCCGGCCTTGAGGCTGATCAGGAACACCGGCGCCGAACCGTCCTTGAACCGGCCGATCACCTCCGGCCTCCGCCGCGTGGACCCGTCCAGGTACTCGTACGGGATCTCCAGATCCTGGCACACCTCGGCCGCCTTGGTCAGGAACGACGTGAACTGGGAGAACACCAGCGCGCGGTGACCCTCCGCCGCGACCTCCGCCAGCTGCTCCGCGAGCAGGTCCAGCTTGGCCGACCCAACACCCTCGTACTCCGGGTCCACCAGCGAGGCGTCCAGCGCCAGGCGCCGCAGGGTGGTCAGCGCGCGGAACACCGCCACCCGGTTCTCGTCGAAGCTGTCCAGCAGACCCAGCAGGCGGGACCGTTCGCGCTGCAGGTGGGTGTCGTAGATCCGGCGGTGCCGGGGGTCGAGCGTGACGCGGAGCACCTGCTCCTGCCGTTCGGGCAGCTCGGGCGCCACCTGGCCCTTGGTCCGGCGCAGCATGAGCGGCTTGATCCGACGGCGGAGCCGGTTCAGCAGCGGCCCCGAGTCGCCCTCGCCCGCGACCGGCTTGACGTAGTCCTCCCGGAACTTCATTGCCGACCCGTACAGCCCCGGCGCGACGATCGCGAGCATCGCCCACAGCTCCATGAGGTTGTTCTCCATGGGGGTGCCGGTGATGGCCAGCTTGAACGGCGTCCGCAGGCGGCGTGCGGACTCGTTGGCGCGCGTCTGGTGGTTCTTCGCGAACTGCGCCTCGTCGAGGATGAGGCCGCTCCATTCGACCTCTGCGAACGCGTCGAAGTCCAGCCGGAAGATCGCGTACGACGTCACGACGATGTCGGCCCCCGCGGCGACGTCCGCCACCGAGGTGCCTGCCTTCCGCGCGGTCGTCGGGAGTGTCACCACCTTGAGGTCCGGGGTGAAGCGCGCGGCCTCGGCGGCCCAGTTGCTCACCACCGAGGCCGGCGCGATCACGAGGAACGGGGGCCGGGCGCCCTCCTGGCGGGCCTGGGCGACAAACGCGAGGGTCTGGATGGTCTTGCCCAGCCCCATGTCGTCGGCGAGGATCCCGCCCAGCCCGTGCCGCCACAGGAAGGTGAGCCACTCGAAACCGTGCTGCTGGTACGGCCGCAGCTCGGCCTTGAGGCCGACGGGCGGCGGCAGCGGCTCCGGCCCGTCGACGCCGTCGGCGGTCAGCGCGACCAGGTCGCTCACCGAGCGCCGCCACCGGTCGGACTGCTCGACGACGTCGGCGACGTCCTCCAGCTCGGCCCACAGGCCGGCGTTGAACCGGCTGATCCGCAGCTTGCCCGGCTGGTCGGAGAGTCGTTGCGCCTCCTCGATCAGGGCCCGGAGCTGCGCGAACACCGGCAGGTCGGTACGCAGCCAGGTGCCGTCGGTCAGCATGAACCGCTTCTGGTTGCGGGCCAGCGCGTCGAACAGCGACCCGAACGGGATCTCGCGCCCGTTGACCGTGACGGTGACACCCAGCTCGAACCAGTCCATGTCGCCGCTGTCGGTGGCGCGCATGCTGACGACGGGTGCGGCCTCCAGGCCGTGGTACTCGGGCAGCTCGTCGCTCTCCACCCGAACGTCCGGCAGGGCGCGGAGCGCGGGCAGCGCCGTGGTGGCGAAGTCCATCGCCTGCAGCCCACGGAACACCTCGGGTGCCACCCGGAAGTGGCCGAAGCCGGGCACCTCGCGCACCGCGGCGACGGCCCGGCCGAGGGTCGCGGCCTCCGCCGCGAGATCGCGCAGGTCGGAACCCGGTTCCAGCGCCGTGGTCAGCGGGTACTCCTTGTCCGACGGTGGATACGCCCACCGCCACGTCACCCGGACCTCCGCCGCCGAGACCGCCTCGACGGACACGACGAGCTCCGGACGGGGGAGCTCCGGCAGCTCGACGCCGGCGTCCGCCCGGACCCGCACCTCACGGCGCAGGAGCGGCAGGTAGTCCGCGAGGAACTCGTCGACCGCGTCGGCCGGGATCGCGACGTCGGCCAGGTGGACCGCGGCGCGCTCCTGGTCGGTGAGCAGCGCCGCCGTCGGACCGAGGGTGATGGTGCGGCCCGAGGAGGACTCCTCCACCGCGAACAGGCCGTGATGGCCGAGCGGCCCGACCGACGCCGTGCCCGTGACCACGCCGTCGAAGGCGACGGTCCGCTCGAGGCGCGCGCCGCCGTCGGGCAGCGAGAGGTCCAGCGCCACGGATGCCTCGTGGGCCAGGCGCACCGACTCGCGCCTCGACTTGCCGACGAGCTCGATCCCGAGCTCGGCGGCGTCTGCGAGATGGTGCCAGAACGGGCGGGGCAGCACGTCGTCCAGGCTGATCCAGTCGCCCGTGCTGAGGTACCCGTAGCCGCGCGGGCTCGTCGCGCGCAGGGCGTCGAGCGTGGTGAACCACTCCCGGACGGCGGGGTCGACGCCGCGGAGGAAACCGTTGCGGATGTAGCTCCACGAGGCGTTGCCGCCGACCCAGGCTCCGCGGTCGTTGCGCTGCACCGGCCGCATCGACAGGGACAGGGTGTGTGCGGCGGCGGAGCCGTCGATCCGCAGCTGCAACGCCAGCGTCGTCTCGGTGTCGGTCGGCGGACCGGCCGGCGGGGTCGCCGGCGCCGTGGGCACGAGCTGCTGGACGACCGCCTTCCACTCCGGCACCTGCGGGGCCCGGTTCAGCGACGAGGCGGGCCGGACCATCGAGGCCAGACCGTCCGTCCCGGACTCGAGGAGCGTCGCCGCCACGTGCTTGCAGGCGGACCGGACCGGGCAGGTGCAGTCCGAGCCGACGACGACCGGCGGGCCGGGCGGGTTCGCCTTGAACTCGATGGAGCACGAGTACGTGCTGCGGCCGCTGCCGCGCACCCAAGAGATGAGCAGCAGGTCGTCCGGCAGCCATTCCCACGAGATGACCCGGCCCTGCTGCTGGTAGTCCTCGCCACGCTGGAACGCGCCGCTGCCCACCAGCAGCCTGATGGCTGCGGGGAGAACGCGGGGAGCGGGGATCGGCGTGGGCACCCGTCCATGGTTCCACGGCGGGCGGACCGTCAGGCCGAGTTATCCACAGCGTGCCGCACATCACGAGTGTCGGTGGTCTCTGCGATGGTGTCCCCATGAACCAGTTGCCCGACGCCGGCCGACGGCCTGCCGCGCTCAGCATCCTCGCCCTCGCCGCGGGGGCATGGACGGCCGTGCCGCTGCGTCTGGTGATCCCCGGCACCGAGCTCGACCTCGGATTCACCGTGAACAACGCGGTCTTCGTCGTGGAGAACGCGGCGACGGCCGGAACGGTCCTGCTGGCGCTGGGATCGGCGGCGCTCCGCGCCCGGCGGCTCCTGATCGGCGCCGTCGTCGTGGTCGGCGTCCACCTGCTGCTCCAGGTCGGCACGGCGGTCGTGCAGCTCGTGCTCGGCGCCCGCCCCGACCTGCTCCTGGGCACCCTGGCGGAGATCTTCGTGCTGCTCGTCGTCGGAACGGGGGTGCTGCTCGCCCTGTTCGTGTCCGACCCGCGGTCGGCTCGCCGTGCCGGCGTGGTCGTCGTCCTGGTGGGGGCCGTCATCCACACCCTGTGGACGAGTGTGCTGCTCCCGGTCGTCTCGATGCTGTCCTTCGGCGGTCTGCTGCCGGGGATGATCGGATCCCTGCTCCTGAGCACCGCGATCGGCCTGCTCGTCGTCGCGGCCGCCGTGCTGTGCGGCTGGGCGGCGCCGACGACGCGGCGCATCGGTGCGCTGCTGGCGGCGGTGGTCGCCGTGCTCGGCCTCCTGGCCGCTGCCGGCTCCTTCGAGATGCTCGGCGTCGGCTATGCCGTGGTGCAGATCCTGCAGGGGATGCTGACACTGGCCGCCGTACCGTGCGCCGTCGTCGCGGCCCGGCGCCTGGCGGTGGCCGTTACCCCTGATCCGGCCACCGTCAAGGCATAGAACGTGTACTACTTCGCGGAGCTGGCTCGAATCTCTTCCAGCGCCACGACCTCGAGGATCTGCTTGACGATGATCGGGCCGACCGACTCCCACGAGAGCATCTCGGCGATCACCATGTACGACAGGTCGTCCCCGGTGAAGCAGCCGCCGCGGTGCAGTGCGTTGAGCAGCCGGTGCTTGGGCCAGGTCAGGTCGTCGAGCCGCTCGACCCGCCGCACTGCGGGGTAGAGCCGGCCGACGGGGAGCGGCTTGAGCCGCGTCACCGCGGCGTCGGCCAGGCGTGTGACGCCGACATCGGTCTTGTTGTCGACCTTGCCGACGTACCAGGCGTCGTCTTCGGCCATGACCTCACGAAACCAAGGGAAAACCTCTCCCCAGGTTGGCGTCGGTGTGACGGCGGGTGCGTCGGACATGAACTAGAACCTCCAGTCCCTGTAGGTAACTAGTCTCAATCCTTGCACCGTTCGACCGGCAAAACAGGCATGTTCGCCCCAAAAGACCGGACCTCATCCATAAATTCACCCGCTTACCGGTTGCCGCACCAGCGCCGCCGTGCGAGTGCCACGCATCCCGAACAGGAGCGCCGCCGCGACGTACCCCACCGAGAGGGCGACGAAGAGGCCGGGCGACCAGCCGGCGTCCGGCACCAGGAAGGCCGCGAGGGCCGCCGCTCCCACGAACGCGGCGTTGTAGAGCACGTCGTAGAAGGCGAACGCGCGGCCGCGGTAGGCGTCCTCGGAGTCGCGCTGCACGATGGTGTCGACGGCGATCTTGGCGCCCTGCGCCGCGAGGCCCAGCAGCCCGGCCGCCGTGACCACCGTGGCGAAGCCCGGTTCGGGCACCAGGATGAGCTGCGAGAGGCCCGCTACCAGGAGCATCACGGCGATCCAGGACTGCGGGGCCATGCGCCGGGCCAGCACGGCGGTGAGCAGGATCGCGAGCCCGCCACCGATGCCGGTCGCGGCGATCACGGTCGCGAAGGTCGCGAGACCGGCGGTCGGGTCGTCGGGGTCGGCCAGCAGGTTGCGGGACATCAGGATCGACGCGATGAACACCACCCCGTACAGGAAGCGGTGCAGCGCCATGACGAGCAGCGCCTGGCCGGGGGTGCGGCGGGCGGCGAGGTAGCGGGCGCCGTCCACCAGACCGCGGACGACCAGCGCCAGCTCGTTGCGGATCGAGCCGGCGGCGGGTTCCTCCGGACCCAGCAGCGTGCGCGACATGCGCAGCCCCAGCAGCGAGGCGCACCCCATGACGACGCACGCGCAGGCCAGCGCGGTGGCGTCGTGCACCCGGCCGGACGGCATCGCGAGACTCAGCACGAAGCTCAGGCCGCCTCCGAGGAAGGCCGCGCCCGCGCCGAGCGTCGGGGTGAGGGCGTTGGCCGTGAGCAGCAGATCGCCCTGGACCACGCGCGGCAGGCCCGCAGAGAGGCCGGCGAGCAGGAACCGGTTGACGCTCAGGGCGGCGAGGCCCAGCACGTAGATCGCCGGCGTGACGCCCTGGGTGAGCATGAGCACCGCCATCGTGCCGGTGATCAGCACACGCACCGCGTTGCCGAACACCAGGACCTGACGCCGCTGCCACCGGTCCAGGAACACCCCGGCGAACGGGCCCACGATCGTGAACGGCGCCAGCATCACCGCGAACGCGCCCGCGATCGCGGAGGCCGAACCCTGCGACTCCGGGCTGAAGAACAGGAGGTTCGCGAGCCCCACCTGGAACATGCCGTCGCCGGCCTGGGACACGAGGCGCACCGCGAACAGCTTGCGGAACCCGGGAAGGCGCAGCAGCGCACGTAGCTCGGCAAGGACGGTCACGCCGTCGAGCCTATCCGCGCGGGTCGGGTACCACCCGGCTCGCGCGACCGGAAGTTCACCTGCGGGACATCCCGGGGCCAGCCCGCGGTCCTCCCACCGACACCGGATCGCGCGACGGTGCCGAGCGTGTCTCCTCACCGCCGCCATGCGGCCTTCATCGCTTCCGGCGCGGTTCTCGCGCTCGGCCTGAGCACGTTCCCGGCCTTCGCCGCCGGCCAGCACGTCCCGACCGGATCGACCGGATCGACCGGATCGACCGGATCGACCGGATCGACCGGATCGACCGGATCGTTCGGCGGGACCAGCGCACGCGAGACGTTCCACCGCCTCGCCACCTACCCCGTCTTCGAGAACGTCCCCGCGGGCACGGACCCGGCCGACGCGACGGTCGCCGAGATCTCCGCGGTCAGCGAGGACGGCCGGACCCTCGTCCACACCGACGCCGCCGCGCGCCGCATCGGCTTCGTCGACATCAGCGACCCCGCGAAGCCGCGGGGGCTGGGCACCCTGTCGCTCGCCGAGCTCGGCTCGGAGCACGACGAGCCGACCTCCGTCGCGATCGTCGGCGACCACGTGCTCGTCGTCGTCGACAGCTCGACGTCGTTCACCGCGCCGTCCGGCCGCCTCGACGTCGTCGACCTCGCGACGCGCACCCTGGTGCGCTCGATCGACCTGGGCGGCCAGCCCGACTCGATCGCCGTCACGCACGACGGCGCTCACGCCGTCATCGCGATGGAGAACCAGCGCGACGAGGACGCGCTGCCCGACACGGGCGAGGGCGAGGAGGGCGACCTCCCGCAGGCTCCCGCCGGGTTCCTGCAGTTCGTCGACCTGCCGGGCACCGACCCCGCGGCCTGGCAGGTCCGGCCGGTCGCGCTCGACGAGGCGGCGCTCGCGGCCGCGGGCCTGGACACCCCGCAGGACCCGGAGCCCGAGTACGTCTCGATCAACCCGTCCGACACCAGGGTCGCGGTGACGCTGCAGGAGAACAACGGCGTCGCCGTGCTGGACGTCGAGTCCGGCGAGCTCGAGAACGTGTTCTCCGCGGGATCCGTCGCGCTGGAGGGCGTGGACGCCGAGGACGACGGGGCGATCGACCAGACCGGCTCCGTCGAGGCGGCCCCACGCGAGCCCGACGCGATCGGCTGGATCGACGACGAGCACGTCGCCACCGCGAACGAGGGCGACTGGAAGGGCGGCACGCGCGGCTGGACGGTCTTCGAGGCCGCGACCGGCGACGTCGTCTGGGACGCGGGGTCCTCGGTGGAGGAGCTCGCCGTCCGCGTCGGCCTGCACAACGAGGACCGCGCCGGCAAGAAGGGCGTGGAGATGGAGGGCCTCGCGGTCGCGACGCTCGACGGCGTCCGCTACGCGTTCGTCGGCTCGGAGCGGTCCAACTTCGTGGCCGTGTACGACGTGTCGCGCCCGGCGAAGCCGCGGTTCGTGCAGGTGCTGGCCACGACGAACGGCCCGGAGGGGATCCTGCCGGTCCCGTCGCGGAACCTGCTCGTCGTCTCCTCCGAGGAGGACGCGGCCGAGGACGGCGTCCGGGCCTCGGTCTCGCTGTTCGGCAAGGGCCAGCGGTACGCCCACGTTGCCGGCACAGCTCTGCTCGATGCCGCGGCTCTGCGGGGCTCGCAAGCTCACTCCTCAGCCGCGGACTTCCCGTCGATCGTGTCCGCCGACGCGAAGACCCCCGCGGGCACGAGGAAGCCGATCGGCTGGACCGCCCTCGGCGCGCTCTCGGCCGACCCGGCCGAGCGCGACCGCCTGTGGACCGTGACCGACGCCGCGAAGTCGCCGACGTCGATCCTCTCCGTCTCGACCGCGGGCTCGCGCGGTTCGAAGAACGGCCCCGCCGTGATCGACCGCGAGATCGTCGTCACGGAGAACGGCGAGCCGGTGGGCCTGGACGCCGAGGGCATCTGGGCACGACCGTCGGTCCGCGGTAAGGCGGGCGGGTTCTGGCTCGGCGTCGAGGGCGCGACCGGTCCGGAGAACGCGCTGGTGCGCGTCTCGGCGTCGGGCCGCGTGCAGGAGCGCGTCAGCCTGCCCGCCGACGTCGCCGCCGGCCTCGGCAAGTGGGGCATCGAGGGCGTGACCGGCACCGTGGACCGCGACGGCGAGCACCTGTTCGTCGCGCTCCAGCGGGGCCTGACCACCGACGACGGTGTGGGCGGCTACGCCCGCATCGGCCGCTACGACGTCGGGACGGGGGAGTGGACCTGGTTCGGCTACGAGCTGTCCGAGCCGTCCGCCGACGGCGACTGGGTGGGCCTGTCCGAGATCACCGTCGTGGACCGCGACACCCTCGCCGTGATCGAGCGCGACAAGCTCAACGGACCCGCGGCGAAGCTCAAGGCCGTGTACACGGTGGACCTGCCGAAGCGTGACCCGCGGCCGGGGACGGTGCCGGTGCTGCGCAAGAAGCTCGCGATCGACGTCCTGCCCGCGCTCCGGGCCACCAACGGCTGGACGCAGGAGAAGCTCGAGGGCCTCACGATCGGCGGGGACCGCCGCGTGTACGCGATCACCGACAACGACGGCGTGCAGGACGCGACCGGCGAGACGGTGTTCCTCGACCTGGGCAGCGCCCGCAAGATCTTCCGCTGAGCCCCGATCGCTGAGTGCTGGGTATTCGTCCTTCTGGCACAGCAAAAAGGGCGAATACCCAGCACTCAGCGATCGTCGTTGTGTGCGTGGGTGTGAGGGTCAGCCGCGTGCGCCCACGTGGATCGCCAGGGCGCCGTACGCCGGGACCGACGCGGTGAACCAGCCGTTGCCGTCCACCGTCCGCTTTACCGAGCAGTTCGATGCGGCGACGACGTCGCAGTACGTGCCGGCGGGGAGCGACGTCTGGAACGAGCGCTGCACGGCCGACGCGGTGTTGTTCAGCACCACGTAGCCCTTGGTGCCGCGGCCGTAGGAGACGAGGTTGCTGCCGTCGTCCCACCAGTTGGTGACCTCCGTGCCGGACACCTCGTTGTGGAAGCCGACCATGCCGCGGATCTCCGTCCAGCGCTGCGTGCAGGTCCACCGCCCGGAACCACAGGTCGCGTCGGGGACCGTGGTGTCGGTGGCGCCGGGCGCCCCGGCGTCGTTGTTCGAGAACTCGTAGCCCGAGTAGACCGACGGCGAGCCGTACGGCCACGACAGCAGGAACGTGTTGGCCAGGACGTACTTGGCGCCCCACTTGTAGTTCATCGACTCGCCGTTGCGCTCCGTGTCGTGGTTGTCCACGAACACGCCCGCGCGGTCGTACGGCAGCTTGCCGTCGCCGATGAACCGCAGGTTCTTGATCTGCCCGTCGAAGTCCGACTTGAGCTGGCGGGCGTAGTTGAACTCGTGCGAGTCGCCGCTGCCCAGGTACTCGGACGGCTGGATCGGCTCGCCGGCGCCGCCGATCACCTCGTGCACCCAGAACACGTTCGGGTTGCCCATCCGGGCCTTGATCGCCGCGAGGTCGGACGCCGGGATGTGCTTCGCGGCGTCGATCCGGAACCCGTCGACGCCGAGCGACACCAGGTCGTCGAAGTACGCGGCCAGCCGGCCGCGCACGTAGTCGGAGCCGGTGCGCAGGTCCTGGAGCGAGACCAGACGGCAGTTCTGCACCTGGTAGCGGTCGGAGTAGTCCGAGATGTTGCTGCGGCAGTCGTTGAAGTCGGCCGCGCTGTACGTCCCGGCAAAGTTGTCGTCCGAGAACTGCGTGCCCGCCACACCGGTGCCGGACTGGCCGGCGCCCGCCATGTGGTTCACGACGGCGTCCGCGATCACGCCCACCCCGGCGGCGTCGCACGCGGCGACCATGCTCGCGAACTCGGCGCGGGTGCCCAGCTTGGACTCGATCCTGTAGCTCACGGGCTGGTACGACGTCCACCACTGCGAGCCCCGGATGTGCTCCATCGGCGGGGAGACCTGCACGTAGCCGAACCCGGCGGGCCCGACGACGTCCCTGCACTCCGCGGCGACGGAGTCCCAGGTCCACTGGAACATGTTCAGGATGACGTCCCCGTCCCCGTGCTCCGGGGTCGCTGCCCGGGCGGGCTCGGCGGCGGGTGTGGCGGCGCTCGCGACCAGGCCCAGTGTGAGTGCGGTGGCGAACGTCGTCAGGGTGGCTAGCAGGCGGCGGGGCACGTTCGGATGACGCGTCATGGCGGCTCCTTGCGGCGTCGTCCCGGCTGAGGCGCATGCGGCGTTGCACGGCCGTTTCCGGATCTTGCTGCAAGCCTTGCAGAAACGTGCGACGACACGCCAGAGGCCCGGGTGAAAAACCCGGGCCTGGCGTGTCGGGGAGACGGGAGCGGGGTCAGTCCTCGTTCGGCATGAGGATCCAGAACGCGATGTACGCGAGGAACTGGGGCCCCGGGATGAAGATCGAGGCGACGGCGAGAACCCGGACGAGCGTCGGGTCCCAGCCGAAACGGCGGGCGATGCCGGCGCAGACACCGGCGATCATGCGCCCCTGGCGCGGACGGGAAAGTGTCTGTGTGGTCATGTCTTCGACGGTACGTGGGGCCTGGGCCGCCGGGTATCCGGTGATCCCCCGGACCGTCCCTGAACCGGCCCTGGGAATCGTCGGGGTGCAGTTCCGCCGGGCCTGAGGGTGGCGGAACGCGTCACGCGTACCCTGGCTCCCGGTCGTGGCGGTCCACCGGGGAGGTCAGCGTTGGGGTACGTCCAACGGACGCCGGCGTGGGCCGGCCCCCTGGGTGCGAGGGACCGGACGACCTACTGGGGCGTGGTCCCGCTGCGGCCGGACGGGCCAGATCGCAGTCTCCCGCCGCACCCGGACGACGTCCCGCCCGCCGGTACCTTCGGGGACTGGTACGACGCCGCGTGCGGGTACCTCTGGCGTGCGGAGCAGGTAGACCTGTCGCTGGTCCGCCTGTGCGCCGGCGGCCTCCTGGTGCTCCTCCAGCTCGTCGGCCTGCTGCCCCTCGTGCAGCTCGCCGCCTCGGCGCTGCCGGGGCTTTCGGTGGCGGCTCCCGCCCCGTGGGCGGCGCTCGCGGGCGCGATCCTGCTCGCCGCCGCCTGGACCGGCTGGGCCGTGTACCGGCGCCGGTGGAACCGGGCCTGGGTGCTGCGCAAGGCCTGGTCGTGGGCGATCGACGACCCCCGGGTGCTGGCCCTGCCCGCGCCTCCGCTCGCCCCGGGCGAGGAGCGTGACGTCGACACGGACCCGGAGATGGCTCATCCGTACCGGGCGCGGTCGCACGTCTGGATCGAGGACCGTCCGTTCGCCACGCTGATGGTCGGCGGCGCGTTCACCGACCGGGTGCGCAGGAGAGAGGTTGCCCGCCTGTACCTGCTGGTGGTGGTCCCTTTCGTGACGACGGTCGGCGTCGCGATCGCCGGGGGACAGCTCTGGTGGGAGGCGGGTCCCGGGCAGTACGTCGTGCTGATCGTCGCCTGGCTGCTCGCGGTGCTGCCCCCTGTGGTCGGGGCGTTCGTCCGCTTCTTCCGGCGGATCTCCCTCTCCTCGGCCCTTGCCCGGGCGGAGACGGAGGAGCGCCACCGCTGGATGGGCTGGCAGCAGCTCCACGGGGTGGTGGGTTCGGACGCGCCGGCTCGGGAGGACGGTCTCGGTGGGTCGACGAGGCCGTGGGACGCGCGCCGTCGTCCGCCCGTGAGCCCGCGTGCCCTGCGCGCGGACGAGAAAGGGGCGCGGACGGTCGTCGTCTTCGGTGCCGCGCTCGGCTTCGGGATCTTCGGCCTGGTGGCGGTGCTCGCAGCGCTGACCGACCCCGACAAGGCGCTCACGTTCGCGGGCGGCCTCGCGCTCGTCGCGCTGGTCTGCGGGGGCCTGGTGCTGTGGCACCGGTCGGGGCGGCAGCCCGTCGGACGGGCGGGCGGCGGCTTCGCGGTCCGGGTCGAGGTCCCGGACCTCTCTCCCGTACTGATGACCACCGCTGTGCCGCCGGGGGACGCGACCCTGACCTTCTCGGACGGCCGTGCCCACCTGTTCCCCCTGGTGGGTGACGTCCTGGAGGTGGAGGTGCCCGTGAAGGCGCTGATCAGCGGTGTCGGTGTGCAGATGCGCGACGGGAAGCAGTGGTTCGTGCTGCCCGACGACAGCCAGGTGGCCGTCACGTGCTCCGACTACGTCGGCCTGCGGGACGCGGCGGCCGACGCCGGGATCGCCGTGGTGCTGCCCGGCCCGCAGCCGCTCTGACCCCGCCCGGCGTCAGGCCGCCTGGCGCTCGTTCGGGATGACGGCCCAGCAGATGAGGTAGGCGAGGAACTGCGGGCCCGGGATGAGGACCGACGCGACGGCGACGACCCGCACCACGGTGGGGTTCCAGTCGAATCGGCGGGCGATGCCGGCGCAGACGCCGCCGATCATGCGGCCCTGGCGGGGACGGTAGATGGTCTGTGTGCTCATGTTCTCGACGGTACGTGCGCCGCGGGGACGGCGGCATCCGGGCTGCCCCGGAGATTGCCCCTGATCGAGGGTCGGGCGTCCCTGAGAACGGGCACGGGTGATTTTCCTCGAAACGGTCCGGTCGGGCCTGTGGCGACGCCTAGTCTTGGGCCGCTCGATCGACGACCGGAGGCCGTGGTGGTTGTTGCTGTTCCTGTCTTTCCCATGGGGCTCCGGGGCGCGGCGCTACGTGCCGCTGCGGTGCTCGCCGGTGGTGCGCTCGTCGCGTCCTCGGTACTGGTTCCTGCTGTCCCCGCCGCCGCGTCGGCGGTGGACCTGCCGGCGCTCTCCGGTCTCACGGTGGGCGGACAAGCCTGCGGGGCGGACCCGGTAACCGTCGTCCGCGACCGCCAGGGCTCCGACGAGCTGCCGTTCACCGCCGAGCTCGACGTCGAGCCCTATGCGGGGGTCAGCCGTGTGATGGTGGTCGCCCTCGACGCACTCGACGACGTCGTCGCCACCCGCACGTACGAGACCTACGACAAGGTCGTGGACGGGTCACTCGGTGCGGACGTCCTCACCGACAACGCCGTCAACACGCTGCGGGTCAGCGTGCTGGCCGACGACGGGACGAGCGGCCCGGCGGCCGAGTGCACGTTCCTGCTGCGCCGTGGTCCCATCGCCCAGCTGTCGATCGTCCCGGTGCTCGGTGCCGAGACCGTCTACACCTCCTGGTCCAGCCGGGGAGGTGTCGGCGTGGCCGGTGCCTTCGCGGTCGCCGCTCCCCGGTCCCCGGACACCGTCGCGTTCGCGTACGGATACGCCGCGAACGACACCGCGGAGCCTGCGGTCTGGACCACCGTGCCCGCGACCGAGCACGCCGTGATCCCGTTCGTCCCGACAACCACGGGACAGCAGGTGGTCAAGGTGGCCGAGGTCGACGAAACAGGGCTCATCGGCATCGCGACCAGCCTGACGGTCTACGTCGCGCGGCCGGAACGGGCCGAGACGGTCCCTCCTGCCGTCACTGCCCGGAAGCTCACGGACACGCAGCCGGACGACGACCTGGTGACGGTCCGGCTCACCCTGACGGACGACCTCGTGGCGGTGGCGGGGCAGGCAGTGCTGTACGACGGTGCCACTGAGCTCGGTCGGACGACGTTCGACACACGCGTCAAGGACGTGGTGTTGCGGCAGAGCCAGATCGGCCCTGGCCATCGCGATCTCCGTGTCGAGTACGAGCAGTTCGCCGGCGCTCCGACCGTGACGACCACGCTGCGGGTCTGCGTCGCGTCGTGCCCGTTCACCGGTGGGTCTGCGACGGTCCGGGCGACCTGGTCGAGCAGCAACGGCGATCCCAGCTACAACAGCTCCTACGAGGCAGTTGCCGAGGGCTTCAGCCCGGCATCGGCGTCCTACACGTATCAGTGGCTCCGGAACGGTGCAGCCATCAAGGGCGCGACGAGCAAGCAGTATCTGAGCTCGCCGGCCGACATCGGACACAGCATCTCCGTCCGCATCACGGCACAGGGGCCCACCATGAGCCCGCGTTCGGTCACCTCGGCACCGTTCACGGTCAAGCCACGCGACACGATGCACGTCAACTACGACCTCAGCCCCGTCGGCTCCTCGTTGTCGAGCAGCTACTGCTACTGCGCCGCCGAGGACGGCCAGAGCACTGGCCGGGCGGGCATGGGAAGGTCGGCGCAGGCTCTGGTCGCCTTCCCGTCGTCGGAGTCGTACACGACAGGTCTCGTGCCGCCGACCAGTGCCGAGAGCGAGATGCCGGCGGTCTTCTGGTTCGAGACGGAGGGCTACGTCCAGGGTCGGGGATGGGTCGGTCCGAAGTCCAAGAACGGTATCTACTACGTCGGCAGCGTCGGGGAGCAGCGCCGTCTCGAGGCCTTCCGGATCACGCCCGGCGGACCGCACGCTCCGTTCTACGACGTCTGGTACCGCGCGTACGTGCCGAAGTTCGGATGGCTCGGCTGGGCCAAGAACGGCGAGGCGGCGGGTACCACCGGACTTGGCTACGGCATCGAGGACGTTCAGATCCGGGTGCTGCCCAAGGGCAAGGCACCGACGGCGTCCGGCACCGGGAACGCGCCCTTCTACGACAAGGCGACCCAGAACCAGGTCACCGTCCAGCCCTACCTGCGGCCGGCGGGCTGGAAGACGACTGTTCACGGCGGCTCGACCGCCGGTCTCACCAGCACCTCGCAGCGCCTGAACGCCGTGCGCGTCGACGTGAACGGCCAGCGGTACTCGGGCGGTGTCCAGGTGTCGGCGAAGGTCGAGGGCGACGGCTGGCGGTCCTGGGTGGGCGACACCAAGGTCGCGGGCACCTATCACCGCACCGACCGCACGTCCGCGTACCGGATGCGGCTCACCGGCGAGATGGCCAAGCAGTACGACATCTACTACCGCGTCCACGTGGCCGGCACCGGCTGGCTCGGCTGGGCGAAGAACGGTGCGGGCGCCGGCACCGAGTCGTACAAGTACCGCAACACCGCCGTGCAGGTGGTGCTCGTCAAGAAGGGTGAGCGCCCGCTGATGAGCGGCTACGGCCGGGCGGCCTACAGGCGCTGAGTGCTGGACGACGGAGGGGCGGGGTGCGGACAGCCGCAC
>NZ_JBHWZO010000003.1:0-64290 GCF_042728455.1 Promicromonospora sp. NPDC060204 | reverse complement strand
CCCGTACGGGAGGCGCCCCTTTTGCGTACCCGGCGGCCGTCCGATGGACGGACGCCGCCGGGCCGCGGCATGTGAGTTCTGGCACGCTGTGATAACGCTGCCGGAGCTACCACCAGCACATCTCCCCACGGTTACACGGTCGAGAGGCGCGAGAAACACCCCGGCAACAATCAGTAACCCGAGAGAAACCACCTGCCCTTAGGTTCGTGGCGATCCGCGTGCAAGCCTGCCCAGCCGTTCGGCGTCGTGCGACGGACTCCCCCTGGACTTATCGAGCGAGCAAGGAGCGCAGATGTTCAACAACGCCGAGGAGGCGATTGCCTTCACCCGCAACGAGGGGGTGGAGTTCGTCGACGTCCGGTTCATCGACCTGCCGGGTGTCACTCAGCACTTCAACATCCCGGTCGAGCAGTTCGACGAGGACGCCTTCAGCGAGGGCCTCATGTTCGACGGCTCGTCGATCCGCGGTTTCCAGGCGATCCACGAGTCCGACATGAAGCTCGTGCCGGACATCGCGACGGCGTACATCGACCCGTTCCGCAAGGCCAAGACCCTGATCGTGAACTTCTCGATCGTGGACCCGTTCACGGGTGACGCCTACGCCCGCGACCCGCGCAACATCGCGGCCAAGGCCGAGGCCTACCTCAAGTCGACCGGCATCGCCGACACCGTCTTCTTCGGTGCCGAGGCCGAGTTCTACGTCTTCGACGACGTGCGCTTCAAGACCGCGTCGAACGAGAGCTACTACTCCATCGACTCCGTCGAGGCCGCGTGGAACACCGGCCGCGAGGAGGAGGGTGGCAACCTCGGGTACAAGACCCGCTACAAGGGCGGCTACTTCCCCACCTCGCCGAGCGACCGCTTCGCGGACCTGCGCGACGACATGGTCAAGACCCTCGGCCAGGTCGGCCTCTCCGTCGAGCGCGCGCACCACGAGGTGGGCACCGCCGGCCAGCAGGAGATCAACTACAAGTTCAACTCCCTGCTGCACGCCGCCGACGACCTGATGAAGTTCAAGTACGTCATCAAGAACGTCGCCTTCGACGCCGGCAAGTCGGCCACGTTCATGCCGAAGCCGATCTTCGGCGACAACGGCTCGGGCATGCACTCGCACCAGTCGCTCTGGAAGAACGGCGAGCCGCTGTTCTACGACGAGAAGGGCTACGGCGGCCTGTCCGACCTGGCTCGCTGGTACATCGGCGGCCTGCTCAAGCACGCGCCGTCGCTGCTGGCCTTCACCAACCCGTCGGTGAACTCGTACCACCGCCTGGTCCCGGGCTTCGAGGCTCCCGTGAACCTCGTCTACTCGGCTCGTAACCGCTCCGCCTCGATCCGTATCCCGATCACGGGTACGTCGCCGAAGGCCAAGCGCATCGAGTTCCGCGCGCCGGACCCGTCGTCCAACCCGTACCTGGCGTTCTCCGCGATGCTGATGGCCGGCCTGGACGGCATCAAGAACCGCATCGAGCCGCCGGCTCCGGTCGACAAGGACCTGTACGAGCTGCCGCCCGAGGAGCACGCGCAGATCGCCCAGGTCCCGACGTCGCTCGGTGGCGTGCTCGACGCGCTCGAGGCCGACCACGAGTACCTCACCGCCGGTGACGTGTTCACCGAGGACCTGATCGAGACCTGGATCGCGTACAAGCGCGAGAACGAGATCGACCCGATCCGCCTGCGGCCGCACCCGCACGAGTTCGAGCTGTACTACGACATCTGACAGCCGGTCCCTCGTGACCTGCTGAGATGCCCCGAAACGGCGGCTGACCTGCACTTTCGTCTCGCGACGTTGTGCAGCGTTAGCCGCCGTTTCTCGTGCTCCTGTGTAACTCGTGTGTAATTCCCCAGGTAACTCCGCTGCTCCCCTGGCGCGTTCGGGGTGGGGGGTCGTCCGGCTCCCTGCCACGTTCTTTGTCGGCGTGGTGCCGGGTCAAGGCTGGCGCTTGCGCCATCACGTAGTGACGCGCAGCGGCCTTGATGCGGTGCCGCGTCGATAAAGATCCTCCGAGAGTCGGACGTCGTTCCACTGGTGAGATGACTCCCCCGCCGCTCCCTACCCCGTGTCCGACGTCGGACGGTCTAACTAGCCGATTTCGTGCGGGCGGTTGCTAGGCGGCGGCTCGACACAGCCGGCTACGGGTGCCGACCGCCGTGACCGTCCGCGATCTACGTCACGCTCCCCACGGGCCTTGGGTTTGCGGTTCCGTCCAACACGCATGCCTGATGGTTGAAGAGCACCATGGATGCCAAGGGGGGACCGTCGCAAAGGAGAATCAGGACCGATGGCGTTCGTAACCCGATCCGAGGAAGTGGCCTTGACGAGTGAACAGGTGCGTGCTGAGACTTTGAAGCAGACGCTTGCGGCCATGCTGCCCGACCACCTGAGCATCGAAGTGGACCATCCTGGGCACCTGATCCGTGCGTCTATCGCCGACCAGAACGGCAACCCACCCGAGGCTGAGCTGCTTCTCATGTCGGATGGCTCAACGTTGCTGACGGCACCCGGGAGCAAGAGCACTCCGAAGTTCCACTACGCGTTTCTTGACGGCGTCCTGGATGCCATCACTGCCCTCCGCATACGTTATGACGACCCGGAGTGACGCCGGTAAACCTGCCTGCTCGACATGGCCGGCGGCAGCGGTGGGGTGCGGTGGGGTGCGCAGAGGGCGCGCAGCGCCCGGAGCGCGGGGCCCCATCGCGGGGCCCCGCCGCAGTCGCGGGCCAGCGCGCCGTCAGGCGCGCCTTGATCTCTAAGAGGTCAATTCGGCAGCGACTGCAGCGAGATGGCTACAGGTTCGTCGCGCACGTTCGTGTGTTCAGCGGTGCTCAAAGTTGGCCGACACCAGGGTTGCTTGCCTGCTTCGTGGCCTGCCTGGCGGCCTCCTTGGCGGCCTCCTTGGTGGCCTCCTTGCGGGCCTTCTCCGCTTCTTTCTCCCGTTCCTCGGCAGCGCGGTCCTTCTTGGCTGCAGACTCGAAAATCCCAAAGAAGAACACGAGCCAGAACCCTGCGACCGGAATCAAGGCAAGCCAGCCCCATACGGTGGCCAGGTTCCAGAGCCAGATGCCGACGTACCCAAGCACGATGGTGCCAACCAACGCGATTGCCAGACCGCCCTTGTCGATTGTGTGGGTGCGACGTTCCAGCAACTGGTCCGCGCTGGCAGAGATCAGGTTGAGCACGGACTCCCGTGCGGCGCTTCCCTCGGGCAGGTGCTGGAGCAGTTCTGCGTCGGCGTGCATGTTCCGCCGTTCACGGCTCTTGCCCGTCAGTACCGTCGCGAACGTTGTGAACGCTGCGGTAAGTACCGGCACCAAGATTGCCAGGAGTCTGAAGATGTCGTCCGCACTCATGTAGGAGGAGTGGTAGCGGGGGTACCTTCGCGTACATCAACGGCGGGTGAGCTGGGGGCGATTTATCCAAGGGAGACGACAATAAGGGTCTTGTCGTCGTGGGGCTTCGACCGAGGCCACCGACGACCATCAGGATCGGTTTGCTCCGTCTCGTGGATGCGGCGAAGTACCTGATCGGGGCCGTGACCCGTGGCCTCGTCGTAGAGGTCGCTCCAGTTGTCGGCCTCAGGATGCCGTTCGGGGTCAACGCCGTCGCTCGCGAGCAAGAGACCCGAGACTGCTTCCCGCTTCTCGATGGTCGTGATGCCGTGCAGTGCTGCCTCGGGTTCGGCCCCGGCGATCCAGTAACCGCCGGACTGGTTGACGCGTCGAGCCTGTTCGGCCTGCAGGTCGAGAAGTAGTGCGCGGTGACCATGGTCGTAGCCGTGACCCTCTGCCAACCGCCTGCGGTAGGCAGATCTCTCAGCCGTCGCGACCTCGTCCAACCGGTTGTCCGTGTGGATCTGTTCACCGCCAGCAGTGGGCAGTACAACGACGTAGCTGTCTCCGAGGACGTACGTCTCGACGATGTCATCAGACCATCGCGCGAGGGCGACCGTGCTCGTCGGAGTAGTGGCCGGCGTCAGACTGTGGGCGTCGCGAGCGGTTCGGATCGCAGCGGCGACGGCTTCGGCTAGGGGCTCGCCATCGGGCACCGTCTCTCCGATCACTCGCGCGAGCTGCTCGGCATACCAACCAGGGTCGTGCGAACGATCACCGGCGACTGAGGTCGCGCCGTCGAGTACCGCCGCGAATCCGTCTCCGGTGACGTAGCGGTCCTGGTTGTTGGTGCGTCCCGCGAGAGTTCCGCAGAAGGTCGTGTATGGCCTCACGTGTGGACCTTCGGTCCCCAGGCCGTGGCCGTGTCCTTGACTGTCGTGCCCTCGAATGTGCTGGTGACGACGAGCGAGAACGGATTGTCTCCGACCGCTGCATAGACCTCGGCGAGATGCCGTCGCAGGTACTCCACGGCTCCGACCGACCCGAGGGCATGCACGCCTGCGACGATCAGCAGGATTCGGCTGTGCCGGTGGATGCGTGCGATGTAGGCGATGTCCCCGGCGGGGTCCCCGATGTCAGCAGGCGAGAGGAAGACTTCGCCGGTGGCGCGGTCGGTGATGACCCATCGGCCGTCGCTGTCCGGCTCGAACGAGAGATAGGGGTCGGCTTCGATCGCCTCGGCGGTGACGCGGGACGACTTAGGGCCGCAGATCGCTACGGCATCGGTAGGCGGATCCCATTCGCCGCTGGTCGGGATCTGGAAGATGTCGGTCGCGAGGCTCAGCGATTCGAGGATGCCGGTTAGGCCCTTCGCTGCTGCGTCGTCCTCGGCGGCGATGACGCCGTGAGTGCGGTCACCGATCGCGCGGAGCGGGATGGCAACGGTGACGGGACCGACGCCGAAGAATGCGCGCTCGACGGGCGGCGCGCTCTTGCGTAGCTGCGTGATGCGGCCCTTGGAGATGCCGACCTGGTTCGCGACCTCGGTGTACGACATGCCAAGTTCGTCGTGGGCGCGGTCGATCGCCGCCTTGCGGAGTCGCGCGAGTTCGGTAGTTCGCTGGCCGTAGATCACCAGTAGTTCCGTGGCGCGTCGGGCCTGACGGATGGGGTCACCATCCGTCCTGATGTCCTCGAAGTCCTCCACGCTCATAGGTCCCGAGTTTAGACCCCTTGACGGATCGCTCTGCCAGGCCTACCTTGGTGTTTAGACCCCTCAACTCGAAGGGGCTGCAGAACGGGTCATGTGTTTAGGCCCCTCAACAATGGAGATGCAGAGATGGCGACGTTCGCAGTGGACAGCAACCGACAGCAGATGATGGCGACCGGCGTTGTGGAGCCGGTCAACGAGTGGATCGAGACGGCCGACGGCAAGCGTCGTCCGGGCGATGTCCAGGCCCGGGACGAGAACACGGGCGCCCCGCTGTGGGGTGTCGAGGTCGTGTACCAGTCGGTGTCGTGGGGCCGGGTCTCTACGGAGTCAGTCAAGGTGACGGTCCCGGCGCGGGAGATGCCCGCCCCGTCGCTGTTCTCCCCGATCAAGTTCGAGGACCTGGTTGCCTCGGTCCGCGTCGACAAGCGCAACAACGGGCTGTCGACCTCGTGGGAGGCGTCCGGCATCGCGGAGATGTCCGGGGCCAAGGTCCAGCCCAAGGCGGCCTGACCCATGAGCACCAACACGGAGTCGTCGGGGGTGGCCGGGGGCTTCGGTTTCCGCCCCCTCGACGGGGGAGGCTCTGCGGTTCGCGGCCTACGTCGTGGACCTGATCGGTTCTGAACGGGTCGAGTACGTCAGCGTGGAGGGCACGACACTGCGTCTGACCACGCTGGACACTCTCGCGGTCGAGGCAGCGGTGCACCTGCTCGGCCTGACGTCGACGCTGAGCCGGGATCGCGTGGACATTGCGCCGGACGACTACCGCCCCGAGGGCTTCACGTCCTGGATGGGAACCTCCGGCGTGTTCGACGTGCACCTGACCGCACCCCTGGCCCTGGGGGCTCTGCCCAAGCCTGCTCCCCGGGACTGGTCCGCTGCCGGGGCGGCGGCCTGATGTCCCGGGCGGAGTCGCTGGCGAACGCCGCGACGTACATGTCCGAGGCCGCGACCGCACTGGATGGCGCGGCCCGCACCCTCGACCGCGCTGGGGCCCTCGGGACCGCTGAGCAGGTCCGGGGCATGCACGACCAGGCGGACAGCCTGCACACGGAAATCAGTCTCGCGGCCTCGACCGCGCACCGGGCCGAGCGCCCCGAGTTCTACGACGAGTCCGGCCGCTGGATCGGCCGACAAAACCGGAAGGGACAGAACTGATGGCACTGGACGAGACGACCCGGCAGGTCAACCAGCGGGCGGTGAACGCGCTGGACGAGGCGAACCACCGCCTGGATGAGGCGAACTTCAACGTGCTCCGCGCGGTCGAGCCGCTGGCGGGCCTGAGCAAGTACACCAACGCCCACGACCCGGCCCTTGAAGAGCTGCGAGCCGTGGCGGCCCGGATCGGTGAGGCGCGCCAGGACGTGTCACGTCGCCTGACCGCTGAGAGCGAGGGCCAGTGATGTTCAAGCGACGGATCACGAAGACCGACCACCCGGGAATCCTCTCGCAGATGGGCAAGGACCTGGAGACGTCCCGGGTCATGGTCGGCCGGATGGACGAGTGGGCCACCGAGACCGGTCTGGATGACGTGTCCGAGGCCCTGTACGCCGCGCTCCTGGCGCTCAACGACGCGCAGGAGACCGCCGATCGCGCCTCGCGCACCCTCGCCGACGACATCGAGAAGGAGGGCCGGGACTGATGTTTGACCTTTTCAAGCGGACCACCCGCCACGAGGAGCCCGAGGACGTCAACCCCGCCGACGCGGCACTGGAGCGGGCCTTGGAGGAAGTCCGGGGCGTGATCGTGCTCCTGGCCTCCGCGCAGTACGACCTGCAGCAGGCCACGCGTGTGGCGCAGACCGTCCTGCACGGCGACTGGGCCGAGCGCATCCAGCAGCAGGCCAACAGCGTCGAGGACATCCACATGTCCCTGGACCAGCACTACGAGTACGTGCGGAGGACACAGTCATGACCACCACGACGACGCCGAACACGGGCCTGCGTGCTCGCCTGGACGCCCGAGTCACCTCGGCCCGCGCGGCGGTTCGTGCCTCGACCGTGGGGCGCTCCGGGTGGTCCGGCCGCACCTGGCGCGTGCTGGCCCAGGTCGCCTACCGCGACTGGATGTTCACCCGGGCTCTGACGGTCTGGGCGCTCAAGCACTGGATGCCGACCGTGCTCGGCGTCGTCGTCTCCGTGAGCTGGTGGGGCATCCTCACCCTCTCGGAGGTCCCCGGGGACCGGATCACTGGCCCGCTCCTGGCGCTGCTGGTGTTCCTGTCCCCGGGTCTGGCCCTGGGCCTGTTCGCGATGATCGCCCCCGCCCGCTACCGGCGTCGGGTCCACGCACACAAGATCGCCGCGTACTGGCCCGAGGTCGCCCGCTCCTGCACCCTCTACCGCACCGAGCCGGACGGCACCGTGACCGTCTCCACGCTGCGGCACGTCTCCCACCAGCCCGGCGCCGTCGTGCTGCGGATCGAGACGTTCCCCGGCCAGACCCCGGACACCCTGCACCGCGCCGCACCGGCCATCGCATCGGCTTACCGGGCCCACGGGTTCGAGGTCACCCCGGTCAAGCCCGGCATCCTCGACCTGGCCTTGTTCACCACCTACCGCATCGCCCCGGTCACGGCCCGGATGCCCGTCCTAGAGGGTGCGAACCCGGACGCTCTGCCGGTCGGCCTGTCCCGGACTGGTCATGTCGCGGAGATGGTCGTGCGGGGCCGCTCCACCCTCGTGGCCGGTGCCACGGGAGCCGGTAAGGGCTCGGTGCTGTGGTCGGTCATCGGCGGTCTCGCCCCCGCCATCCACAACGGCACCATCTGCGCCTGGGGTCTCGACCTCAAGGGCGGCGTCGAGCTGGAGATGGGCCGTGCCCTGTTCGGCCGCGTCGCCTACGACTCAGACGAGGCGATCGAGGTACTGCGGGCGCTGCTGCGGGTGATCGACCGCCGCAAGGAGTCCATGCGCGGTGTCTCCCGCCTGCACACCCCGACGCCGTCGGAGCCGCTGCACGTCCTGATGATCGACGAGCTCGCGGACCTGATGGCGTACTCCGAGTTCGACGTGCGCCGGGAGGCTGACCGGCTGATGTCCAAGATCCTGACCCAGGGCCGAGCCCTCGGTGTCGTGGTCGTCTCCTGCGTGCAGAACCCCCGCCAGGAGGCCGTGGGACAGCGCAACCTCTACCCCCAGAAGATCGCCCTGCGCCTGGACTCCGACGTCGAGTCAGACATGGTGCTGGGCCCGGCCGCGCTCCAGGCCCCGGCACACGAAATCTCCCGCTCGGACCCCGGCACCGGATACCTGGTCCGCGAGGACGGCACACCGGTCATGGTCCGGTTCGCGTACTGGCCCGACGAACTCATCCGCGAGGTCGCCCAGCGGTACGCCGCCCCGGCCTCGCATTTCGCCCCGGAACCTCGGGACGGCGTCGACGCCGCGAACGCCTGGGCCGCTGCCGCCCGCCGCACCACGAACGACAACACCGGCAAGCCCACCAACGAGGACGCCCCCGCGCCTCGCACCCGTAAGCCCCACGCACCGCGTAAGCCCCGCGCACCTCGTGCGCCCCGCCCGGCCGCTGCTGCGGCTACCGACCCTGAGGAGGTCTGACCATGAACCGCACCGCGCGCACTGCTGGGCCTGTGGCCCGGATCGCGGCCGACTCCCGGCCCGTACTCGTCTTCACCGTCGTCCTGACCATCGCCGTCGCCCTCGCCTCCTTCGCCCTGTCGTTCGCCTCACTGCGCGACGCTGCCCTGTGGGGCCGGGTGACCGAGCCGATCGCGTTCCTCGTGCCCGTCGTGATCGACGCGAGCGTGCTCGTCTACGGCCTCGTGGCCCTCGTGCTGCGCGACCGTGGGCGCTCCGCGGCATGGGCCTGGACCCTGATGTTCGGGTTCACCGTCGTGTCCATCGGTGCAAACGCCGCGCACGCCTACGACGTCGGGCCAGAGCTGCGAACGATCGTCGGCGTCGTCCTGGTCGCCCTCGCACCCCTGTCCGTGCTGACTTCCAGCCACGCCCTGGGGTCCCTCGTGGTCGCCGTCCGTCGCACCACCGAGCCCGAGAACGTCACCGACGCGTCGGTGGTCGAGCCGGAGCCGCTCGCCGTGATCGAGCCCGCTCCCGGCCCACCTGCTCCCACCGTCGAGCCCGTCCCCGAGCCGGTCCCCGAGCCTGCCCGTGCCTCTGAGCCTCGGCCGGCCGAATCTCCGTCCGCGCCTCCCGCGCCGGTCCTCGGCCCGGTCCGTACCTCCACGCGTCCCCGTACCCGGGTCGCCCCGATGTCCATGCAGAGCACTCTGCCGGGTCTCGACCTGCCGGGAGTGACGGCATGAGCACCGACCGTCTGACCGGAGCTGCCTGCGCTCGGCCCGTGAACGTGGGCCTGCCCTGGATCAGCGAGACCCCCACGGCCTCCGCTCGGGCTGACATGGCCAGTGTCTGCGCCTCCTGCCCCGTCGCTGCGGCCTGCGCCCGGGAGGTGGCCAGCAAGGAGACCACGGCCGGTTTCTGGGCCGGTACCGACCGCAACGACGCTCCCGCTCCTGCTCCGTCTGGTCGCCCGGTGCAGGGGATCCTCGACCTGCCAGACCTGGAGGTGGCTGCCTGATGGTCTCGTTCCGCACCGACCTCGATACCCGTACTGGTGGCCTGTCCGTCGATGACGCTGCACGTGCTGCGCGCGACATGGCCCGGGCCAGTGCTGAGGCGAACGGGGTCTGCACCTCCCCGATCGTGCGTGCGGTGCACGACCGCGAGACCGGCACCACCCAGCTCGTGCCGATCCCGTGCGGCTCTACCCGTGAGAGCAAGTGCAAGGGCTGCGCCGACAAGGCTCGTCGTCTGCGGATGCACCAGTGCCGTGAAGGCTGGCACCGCGACGACGAGCCCGAGCGCGCCGAGCTCCCCGACAACGAGCCCGACGAGAACAACGACAAGCCCGCTCGTGCCACAGTCGAGGGACCTGACCGCACCACGCGTTCCACGTCCCGGCTCCCCGACGTGCCCGACCTGCCCACCCGCAAGATGGACGGCTCCACAGTGGGCCGCACCTTCACCGACCCCAAGACCGGGCAGACGTTCCGGCCCTCGATGTTCCTCACGCTGACGCTCGGCTCCTATGGCCGGATCAAGCCCGGTACCGGTGTCCCGGCTTACCCGTCCCGGTATGACTACCGCACCGCGGCTCTCGATGCCCTGATGTTCTCCCGCGTCGTGGACCGCTTCATCCAGAACCTCCGACGTTGCGCCGGGTACAACGTCCAGTACTTCGCCGCCGTCGAGCCGCAAAAGCGCCTCGCGCCGCACCTGCACGCCGCGATCCGGGGCACCATCCCCCGTGCGATCGTCAAGCAGGTTGCCGCCGCGTCCTACTTCGCCGCCTGGTGGCCCTCGTGCACGGACGCCGATGTCGTCTACTCCGAGCACGACGAGGCCCCGGTCTGGGACGAAGGCACCTCGAGCTACCGCGACCCCCACACCGGCACGGCTCTGCCGACCTGGAAGGCCGCGACGGACAAGCTCGTCCACCCTGCCCACGTCGTGCGCCTGGGCAAGCAGGTCGACGTCAAGGGCCTCCTGGGTGGCACTCCGGACTCTGACCGGGCGGTGCGGTACCTGTGCAAGTACCTGACCAAGTCTGTTGCGGGCACCTACTCCGGCCCCGAGCTCGACGCCGACGACGACGCCCCGACCGCTCAGCAGGTCGCCTACGACAAGCACATCGATCGTCTCCATGCCCACGTGAAGGTCCTGCCCTGCGGTCCCGCGTGCGCGAACTGGCTGCGGTACGGGGTCCAGCCGAAGAACGCCGGTCCTGGTCTCCAGCCCGGCCGGTGCCTGTCCCCGGCACACGAGCGGGACAACCTCGGTCTCGGTGGGCGCCGGGTCCTGGTCTCCCGGGGCTGGTCGGGCAAGACGCTGACCGAACACCGCGCCGACCGTGCTGCTGTCGTCCGTCAGGCCCTCGAAGCTGCCGGTGTCGAGACCGAGGAAGCTGACCGTCTCTCGACCACACAGGAGACCGCTGATGGGCGTGCTCGGTACGTCTGGCGGGAACCGGAGGCGGGGACCTACACCTACGCGGCTGTGATCGCCGCGAGCTTGCAGGAACACATCCGTCGTCGCGCGCAGTACGACGCGGCGAAACAAGCCATCGGCCAGGGCCTACCCGGTCCACCTGGGTCTGTGGATAACCGTTCGGCAACCGCCACCGTGGCGGCTTAGACAAGGGGCAGGGGTCATGAGGAACACGAAGAACCGGCGGGCCAAAGAGCCCAGCCAGCTCCCGCGTATCGAGTCGCTATGGACCATCGAGGAAGTCGCGGAGTTCCTGCGCATCCCCGTGGCAACGCTCTACCGGTGGCGCACCATGGGCACCGGCCCCACGGCCTTCCGCGTGGGTCGTCACCTGCGCTACAACCCCGACGCTGTGCGGTCCTGGCTCCTGGAAGGCGCTGCCTGATGGGCTCCGTCGAGAAGCGCACCCGGACTCTTAAGAACGGCAAGGTCAAGACCTTCTACCTCGCCCGTTGGCGCGAGCCAGGCACGGACCGGCAGCCGTCCAAGTCGTTTCCGAAGAAGGGCCTCGCCGAGGACTACGTCATCGCGATGGAGGGCGACAAGCTCCGTGGCGAGTACATCGCTGCCGATGCTGGCAAGGTCACCTTCAAGGAGTACGCCGACGATTGGCTCAGTTCACAAACGTTCGATGCTTCGACGCACAATGCCGTGGAACTGCGCCTGCGCCTCCACGCCTACCCGGTCCTTGGGTCCAAGTCGCTCGCGTCCCTCAAGCCCTCGACGATGCAGACATGGCTCAAAAGTCTCAGCAAGCTCGCCCCGTCCTATCAGCAAGTCATCTTCACGAACGTCTCGGCCGTTCTGTCGGCTGCGGTGGCCGACGAGATGATCAGGAAGAACCCCTGCAAGGCACCCTCAGTGAGTCCTCCCAAGGCAACCCGTCGCCGTGTCGTGCCGTGGGAACCGAAGCGGGTTCTTGCCGTCCGTGCTGAGCTGCCCGAGCGCTACCAGCTCGTGGCGACGCTCGCCGTTGGTCTCGGGCTCCGACAAGGCGAGGTGTTCGGACTGGCGGTTGAGGACGTGGACTTCCAGCGAGGCCGGGTGATCGTCAACCGGCAGGTGAAGCTCTTCAACGGAAACCGCCAGGCGTTTGCCCTGCCTAAATTCGAGAAGGTCCGCGAGGTCCCGCTACCCGCGTCCGTCCACGATGCGTTGAAGAACCATCTGCAGAAGTTCCCGGCTATCGCAGTGACGCTTCCCTGGAAGACGACGGACGGCCCGCCGGAGACCGCGAATCTCGTGATCACGTCGCGTGAGAGCAAGGCGCTCAACCGGAACTACTTCAACCCGTTCATCTGGAAGAAGGCACTGGAGAAGGCTGGTGTCCCTGTCGAGCGGGACAACGGCTGCCACATGCTGCGCCACGTGTACGCGAGCACGCTCCTGCACGACGGCGAGAGCATCAAGGCCGTCTCTGAGTACCTGGGGCACTCGGACCCCGGCTTCACGCTGCGGACGTACACGCACCTCATGCCGGGCAGCGACAAGCGCACACGGAAGGCCGTCGACTCGCTGCTTCGTGTAACCAGTGTGGAACTCCCGCCCGAAACCGAGGTGTCTGCCCAGGTCAGCGGCTAATTCACTGTCTGACCTACGACATCTGATCCCTGGGCCCGGTAGGGCCTGGAGATGTCGCAGAAACGGCGGCTGACCTGCACTTTCGTCTCGCGACGAGGTGCGGCGTCGGCCGCCGTTTCTCGTGCTCCGGTGTAACTCTCGTGCCGTTGCCCAGGCCCAGGCCTGCCGACCTGAGGCCGCCGTAGTTCACCCCGGCCTCGGAGTGCCGAATCATGGCAGCGTGGCATCGTCGAACTATGAGCACCGACGAGGCAATGAGCAGTTTCCGATCAGCGGAGGAGTGGGCCGGCCAGGCCTACAGCCGCCTCTCCGGACTGACGGGGCCCGACGAGGCGACGTCGCAAGCGCTCGCTGATCTGGCCCGAAGCATCGGCGCGCTGGCCAAGGGACTGGGTCAGATGACCACCGAACCGCCCCCGTGATCCATAGACGGTCCACGAGACATCCGACTGCGGCCCTGATCGGCTCGGCTGACGGCGGTTGACCACAGCGGTTGCTGCCGGACGGGGGCCGCGCGTGGCAGTACCTGCTGTCCTCAACACCGGCGCAATCGTGCGCGCGCTCGCCGGTAGCCCCGACAGCCCCGTCAGCGGTCGAAGAACTGCATCATCCAGTCCGTCGTCCAGTTGCCCGGCTCGTACTCCACCACGACCGGGCCGCTCGTCCCGCCCACGATCTGGTACGGCGTCGTCTGCAGTGCGGTGTCGAGGCCCGCCCTGTTCAGGTAGCCGCCGGACCGGTCGAGAGTCACCAACGTGGCGAACGGGCCTCCGCAGACCTCGGTCGTCTCGCCGACGTCGGTGCGGACCGCGGCCGCGACGTAGGACCGTCCGCTGGGCACCATGCCGACGCCGAACCAGGGACTCTCGGGGCAGTCCCCGGGGCCGGCGTTCGCCCACACCAGGGTTCGGGGACCCCAGCTCGTCCCGGCCGACCGCGTGTAGAACCGGTGCTCGTCACCGACCATCCCGGCCCAGACCAGCCGCGTGAGGGAGTCGCCGGCGGCGAGCTCCGCGCGGTTGCTCGTGCGGAACTGGTAGGTCGGCATCGTGGTGCTGCTCGCCTGGCGCCACAGCTTGTCGCGCGCGAGCAGCGTCTCCCGCCCGCCGCCCTCGGTCACGAGCCGGAGCCGCGGCCGGGGATGGTCCACGATGCCCAGTGCCACGGACGGGGACCAGGTGGTCGCCCCTGGCTGGATCACGGTCCGGCGGATCTCCGCCGTCGTCCCCTTCGGTGCCGCCCAGACCACGGTGACCTTGCCCGCGTTGTTGATGGCCACATCCCTGGGCGCGTCCACCAGCACTGACGGGACGCGACGGGTGACCCAGGAGCCGCCCCGCTCCAGCCGGCTCAGGTACGCCCGGCCGCCCGGGGCACTCCACAGCAGGGCGGCGTCGCCGTCCGTGTTGCCCACGAGCTTCGACCGCGCGACCTCCTGCGCGGTGATCGTCACGGGGCCGTCCCAGCCCGTCCCGTTGAACAGCCAGGACACGCTTCCCGTGACCGCCATCGCGTAGTTCCCCGGTCCCGCGATCATGCCGCCCTGGGAGCTGGCGGGTACATCGAAACGCGACCACTCGAGCCGGCGGCCGTTCTCGAGCCACGACTGTTCTTGAGCGCCCGGCTCGGGCAGGCTCACGCTGAACACGCGGCCCGACCCGGACACCGCCACGTCCCGGTGGACCTCTCCCTCAGGGCCGCTCCACTCGTACGTCCGGTCGCCCGGGGCGGCCGACGCCGGCGCTCCGGCAAGCAGTGCCGTGGCGAGCAACGCCGTGGCAAGGACACCGGCCGCTGAGGCCGCGGCTGCAGTCCGACGCATGATGCCTCCTGGGGTCAGCGTCACCGCTGCCGCTCCGGGGCCCGTGGCGTCGTTGCCAGGGGCCGGGGTAGGCGCGGTCTGTACCGATGGTGGCACGGGCTGACCTCACCCAACTGCCCTTTCACCCGTGCGTCACCCCAGGTCAGGCCGCCATGAAGCCCCGGAACACCGGGCCCCGACCACGGTCGCCCGTTTCGGGGGAGGTCCCGCGGGCCGCCGTCCGCCATCGTGGGCTTGCGGACGAGGCGCCGCCCTGCCCCGGGGTGCGCCCGCAGGAGCGCGCTGGAGGCGACCATGTCGCGGACCGTGGGCCGGATCGCGGTGGACCCGGCGTCCACGCACGCGATCGAGGTAGCCAACCGGCTCCATGTCGACGTCGTGCAGGGCCTCTCCCCTGCCGAGGCGGGCCGTCGGCTCCAGATGTACGGGCCGAACCGGCTGACCGCGGCCAAGAAGGAGTCGCCGATCCAGGCGTTCGGGCGCCAGTACCGCGACTTCATGCAGATCGTCCTCCTGGTCGCGGCGGTGGTGAACCTCCTGGTCACCGGCGACGTCGGCACCTCGCTGGTGCTGGCCGGGCTGACGCTGTTCAACGCCGTCATCGGCCTGCGGCAGGAGGCGAAGGCCGAGGAGAGCGTCGCCGCCCTGGCCAAGATGATGAAGACGGTCGCGCGCGTCCGGCGCGACGGGCAGGCCGTCGAGGTCGACGCCGGGGACCTGGTACCGGGCGACGTCGTCCTGGTGGAGGCGGGCAACCGCGTGCCCGCCGACGGCCGGATCACGCTCGCCGCCACGCTGGAGATCGAGGAGGCCGCGCTCACCGGGGAGAGTCTCCCGGTCGGCAAGTCGACCGACCCGGTGGCGGGCGACGACGTCCCGCTGGGCGACCGCACCTGCATGGCCTACATGAACACCGCGGTCACCCGCGGCCGCGGCGAGATGGTGGTCACCGCGACGGGCATGAACACCGAGATCGGGCACATCGCGAACCTGCTGGCCGGCACCGAGACGGACAAGACGCCGCTGCAGAAGCAGCTCGACGGCCTGTCCAAGATCATCGCGACCATCGCGGCGGTCGCCCTGGTGTTCGTGGTGGTGCTGGGGCTGGTGCGGGGCGAGTCGTTCGACACGCTGTTCATCACCGGCGTGGCGCTGGCCGTGGCCGCGATCCCGACCGGCCTGCCGGCCGTCGTGACCGCCCTGCTCTCCATGGGCACCCGCGAGATCGCGCGCCGGCACGCGATCGTCAAGCGGCTGCCGGCGGTGGAGACGCTCGGCTCGACGTCGGCCATCTGCTCGGACAAGACGGGCACGCTCACGCTGAACAAGATGACCGCCCGCGAGCTGGCGATCCCCGGGCAGAACGCCTTCACCGTCACGGGCGAGGGCTACGGCACCACGGGAGAGATCAGGCACGTGGGCGGCTCCCGCATCGACCTCGACCCGTACCTCCTGCCCATGGTCCTGTGCGCGGACGCCGTGCTCGACGGCGAGAGCCTGATCGGCGATCCGACCGAGGGCGCGCTGATCGTGCTCGGCGCCAAGGGCGGCCTGGACATCGACGCCACCCGGCGCGACTTCCCGCGCGTCGCCGAGGTGCCGTTCGACTCCGAGTACAAGTTCATGGCCACCTTCCACGAGATGGCCGACGACGCCGGACGTCCCGTGGTGCGCTGCTACGTCAAGGGTGCCCCGGACGTGCTGATCGGCCGCGGCGCCGCCTACCGGTCCCCCGACGGCGCCGTCGTGCCGATCACCGACCAGAACCGCGGCCTGGCGCTGGAGGCGAACGACCGGATGGCGAACTCCGGCGAGCGCGTGATGGTCGTGGCCCAGCGGGACGTCGACCCCGAGACGTTCGAGGCGGCCCGCGTGAGCGGCCGGAACCTGATCGCCCTGGTCACCGACCTGACGCTGCTCGCGATGGTGGGCATCGTGGACCCGCCGCGGCCGGAGGCGAAGGCGGCGATCGCGGAGTGCCGTTCCGCCGGGATCCGGGTGCGGATGATCACCGGCGACCACGCGACCACCGCCGCCGCGATCGCCTCGGAGCTCGGCATCGAGGGGCGCGCCCTGACGGGCAACGAGTTCGCGGACCTGACCGACGACGAGCTGCTGGCCCAGCTCCACGACATCGGGGTGATCGCCCGCGTGGCGCCCGAGGACAAGATCCGGCTGGTGCAGCTGCTCAAGCGTTCGGGCAACGTCGTCTCGATGACGGGCGACGGCGTGAACGACGCCCCCGCGCTCAAGGCCGCCGACATCGGCGTCGCCATGGGCATCACCGGAACCGAGGTCTCCAAGGAGGCCGCGGTGATGATCCTGACGGACGACAACTTCGCGACCATCGTGAGCGCCGTCTCCTACGGCCGCAGCCTCTACGACAACCTCGTGAAGTACCTCCGCTTCCAGATGTCCACGCTGGTCGCCTACATCGCGATCTTCCTGCTCGCCGGCATCCTGAACATCGCGGCAGGCACGCCGCTGAACCCCCTGCAGATCCTGTGGCTCAACATGGTCGTGGACATCCCGATCGCGATCGCGCTCGGCTTCGACCAGCCCACCAAGGGCCTGATGGACCGGCCCCCGCGGCCGGTCGGGGCGCCGGTCCTGTCCCGCGCGGCCTGGGTGCGGCTCTGCGTGCAGGGCGCCGTCATGACGGCCGGCTCCCTGTGGGCGTACCAGATCGGGGCCGACGCCGGGACGGTGGTCGCGGCGACCATGCTGCTCACCACGCTGTCGCTCTTCCACGTCGTCGCGGGCCTGCTGTCGCGTGACCAGCTCGGCACGATCTTCGACCGCGACGCCATCCCGGGCGTCGCCCAGCTACGGCGGTACGGGCTGGCGCTCCTGGCGATCGTGGCCGTGACCACCATCGGGCTGCTCGAGAGGGTCTTCGGCACGACCGAGCTCGACGGGCGGCAGTGGGGTGTCTGCATCGCGCTGGCGCTGAGCCTGCTGGTGATCGAGGAGATCATCAAGCTGTTCCTGCGGGCGCGCGCAGCCGGGGGCGGGGGCGGGGCGGCGCGGGTGCCGCCGACGGCCGGGGTGACGCGGGCGGTGTGAGGGGTCGGGCACGGCTCGTCGGCCTCAGTGCGGTGCACCGATCAGGGCGGCACAACCATGCAGTTGCTGCCAGGACCGCCTCGATCCTGGCAGCAACTGCATGGTCGACATGGCCAGCGTCGCCCGGGAGTCACCCGAGCCGCACCACGCGAGCCCACGAGGGCGGCGACGGGGGCTGGTAGTCATGGTCCTCGTTCCACTCGCTCGGTCGAGGGAACAGCCCCACCACCGTTCGGCACGACGGCCTGACGGAGGGCCACCCCGTCTGCCCGTCGGTCAGGACCACGAGCGCGTCAGGCTTCGGGTGACGGCCGAGGGCTGCTGCCATTCCCGTCGTCAGGTCCGTGCCACCGCCCCCGACGAGCGGGATCCCTTCCGCCTGACAGACGCGTCCCGCCGTATGCACGGCCGCGTCGCACGACAGCACCGTCACCAGGTCGCGCCGTCCGCCTACCGCCTTCAGGATCGCGGAGACCTCCAGGAGTGCGGTGCCGAGCTCGTCGTCGCTCACCGATCCAGACGTGTCGATGACCACGCTGACCCGCGGCGGCCTGCGGCGCAGGCTCGGCAGGATCACCCCGGGCAGCGACGCGCTCCTCCGGCCGGGGCGCCCGTAGGTGTAGTTGTCGCCTACGCCGTTGCTGGTGACCGCCGAGCGAAGTGCGGCGCCCAGCAGGTCGCGCCAGGCCTGCGGCGGGTGCACGACGTCGTTGGCCCAGCGCTGCCACCCCGCGGGCGCGTCACCGGGTGCCCCGACGATCCCGCGAGCGACCCGGAACCTGACGGCCTGACGCTCCGACTCGGACAGGCCCTGGGAGCTCCCCTCCCCCAGGTCCCAGGCCCGGTCCTGTCCGTCCGCACCGCTGCCGCAATCGTGCCAGGCGTACGGGTCCGTCAGGGGACCAGGACTGATGTCATTGACGTACTCCTCGAGGAGCAGGCCCGGCTCGAGGTGCAGCCGGGCGGGAGTGACGGCACCCGACGGCAGCGGCAGATCGTCGTCGACGATGTCGTCGTTGATCTCGCAGTCGGCGGCCAGGTTGATCTGAAACCGCCGGACGCGCGCCTCAGCCCCGGTGCGAGCCCCGGTGAGCCGGTTGCCGCGACCGTGATGGTCCCGCAGCAGGTGGGAGACCTCGTGCACCCACACCCCGGCGAGCTCGTCCAGCGGTGTCCGCTCGACGAAAGCCGGCGAGACGTAGCACCGCCAGTACCGGTCGACGGCCATGGTCGGCACCGTCGAGGTCGGCACCACCTCCAGGGCGAACAGAGCGGTCGCCAGGTAGGGGCGGAGGTGACAGGCCCTGAGCCGGGCCGCATACAGCTTCTCGGTGTCCATGTCCGTCGTCACGCGCTCACGGGCAGCAGGCCGGCGTGCTTGCCGAGCGGCACTGCGACCGCGAGCCGTTCGATGGCGGCGGGCACCGCCCAGTCAGGTCGGCGCAGTGTCGACAGCGTCATGACCGGCGTGACGAGCAGGTCGGGTGCGCCGGTCTCCAGGGCCCGGACGAGCACCTCCCACGCGGCGGTCCACCGGCCCTCGTCCGGCCGCTTCTTCACCGCCAGCACGACGGCGTCCAGGACCGCCAGACGCAGGTCCCCTCGCTCGGGCAGCACAGCCGAGGCGGGGTCAGCGAGGAGCGTCTCCGGATCAGGCAGGTCGAGCCGGTCGATCGCCGCGAGCAGCTCGAAGCCCGGTCCGTCGCCCACGGCGCCCTTGACCAGCAGCGAGAGGACGTCGCGGTCCACGTCGGCTGCCGTGGCGAACGCGACGAGACGCAACGCGGTCTCCCAGCTGCGCGGTGACGGCCAGGCGCCGCCGCGGCGGGTCTCGCTGGTCGGCAGCTGGTGCATGAGCGCGGGCCGCGCCTCCAGGAAGGTGCACACGGCTCGCCGGGCGAACGCCACGGCGTCCGGCAGCCTCTCCGTGTCCAGCCTGGGTAGGACGGCGCTCGGCCAGGTCCCGCTCAGCCCACGGACGACGACGTCGGGGTCGTGCCGCCAAGGCAGGTGGACGAACCGGTTGGCCAGCGGAGCGCTCAGCTCCCAGCCGTCGGCGGCCGAGCCGCGTGGGTTCGCCGCGGCCACGATGCGGACGCCGTCGGGCAGCCGGAGCGCGCCGACCTGGCGTTCCAGGACGACCCGCAGGAGGGCCGCCTGCACGGCCGGCGGTGCCGTGGACAGCTCGTCGAGGAAGAGCAGCCCGCGGCCGGCGTCGGCCAGGCGGACGGCCCAGTCCGGCGGGGCCATCGGCACACCGAGACGCGCCGGGTCGTCACCGATGACCGGGAGGCCGTTGAAGTCGGACGGTTCGTGCACGCTCGCGATGACGGTGGTCAGGGGCAGGCCCAGCGAGTCGGCGAGCTGGGTGATCGCCGAGGTCTTGCCGATGCCCGGTTCGCCCCACAGGAGCACGGGGACGTCGGCGGCCACCGCCAGCGCGAGCGCGGTGAGCTGCGGTTCGGGACGTGGTTCGGTCGTCGAGCCGGTGAGCAGGGACAGGAGGTCGGAGGCTACGGAGAGCTGAGAAGTCATGGGTCACCTGTGAGTGGTAGGGATCCGGCCGGTGCTGGGCAGGTCAGTGCTGGGCAGGTCAGTGCGACGCCGCGAGGAGACGGCGGGTGCGCCGGTCGCGCTGACGGCGGTGGGTGGAGGAAGCGACCACGGACGCGCGGAAGCCCCGGTCGGAGCGGGCCCACGGATCGGGCGGGACCTCAGGGTCGACATCGAGCAGCAGCGGCAGCAGGTCCGCCCGGTACGCGCCGTACGCGGCTCGTCCGGCTGCCACCGCTGCCAGCTCGTCCTGAAGGTCGCCGGCCCGGAGCACTGCCTCGGCGCCCAGGAGGTCCTCGACCGTGGCCAGGGCGGAGTCGACGTCGCCGTGGTCGAGCCGTGCGCGCACGTCCGCGAGCGCCGTCGGCGCACGGTGCAGCTGGTCGATGACGTGGAGGCAGGGCAGCGGCCTGCCGCCGAGCCGTGCCAGCAGCTCCTCGCGCCGGATCTCGTCCGGGGCGTGGTCGAGGGCGGTGAGGACGCCGTCGACCACCGCCAGCCGGTGCGCATCGCCGCGGCAGTCCACGTGTCGTGTGCCCGGTACCGGTGCCGGACGTCGGCCGCGTGTGCTGCCCGGAGCCAGCGCCTGGGCGACGAGCGGATGCAGGTCGCCGGGCGCGATCAGCCCTGCCCGCAGGAGCAGGACGTCGGGTGGCACCCAGGTCGCGGCGTGCGGGAGCACCGCGATGCCGGGTACCTGGCGGCGTCTGGCCTGCGGCGTTCCGGAGAGCCGGCCGTCGTCGAGCAAGTTCGCCAGGTCTTCGGGCGCGGGCGGCTGCGGGGTTCCGGTGTCGTCCGGGCGCAGGACCAGGCGCCTGGCGCCCAGATGTACTGCGACGCCGCCGTCAGGCACGCCGTCCGACTCGACGAGAAGTGCGGCTTCCGCCGCCCATCTGGTCACCGCCCAGTCCGACGGCACAACCGTGGCCGCTCCGGGACCGACTGGTGCGGCTGCGTCCGGGGCGTGCCCGGCTCGTCCGGCCAGCTCGCCGCCGCGCCGCGCATCCCAGAGGTGCCGGTGCAGGTCGAGCCGAAACCGCCGATCCGGGTGCTGTGCTGCCGTGTCGGCGGCGTCCCACCACGCCAGGCTCATCCGTTGTGGCCCTGCCGCCCACGCGGGCGGGGTGCGGACCACCAGGTGCCCCGTGCCACCGTCGGGCAGCGGGTACCGGGCGAGCGTGCAGGTGGTACCGGGCCGGAGCAGGCCGTCGGGCAGCACCCGTGGCATGTGCCAGCGCAGCAGGTCCGGGGCGAGCCGGCGGAGGTCCGCCCGAACGGCAGCAGCGAGCTCGACGCCATGACGACGTCGGAGCTCTCGAAGGTCCACGTCGACGTCCACGTGCGCGGCCGCGCAGGCGCCCGCCCAGTCGCCCACCTGACGGCGGACCGTGGAGGTCTCGATCATCGGCGGCGGTACGGCGTACTCACGTACCCGCTGCCAGGAAAGGAGCCGGAGGTTCTCGGTCAACCTCGATGAGTGCATCAGCACTCACCTGCGGTGTACCGGACCCCCAATCGGCTGGTTCTGTTGTTTATATGAGACTGGGTGGTTTGCTGGCCGGGCCTCCCGATGACCATGCAGTTGCTGCCAGGACCGCCCCCGTCCTGGCAGCAACTGCATGTCCGATTTGTGGAGCCGGCAGTGCAGCCGGCCGTGGAGCCGGCAGCGCCGCCGCGCACCGCCCCACCACCTCACGCCCGGACCGGCTCCCGGAGCGGCTCGAATCTGTCGTGCTCCGTGCGGCACATGCCCTCCCCGTGGGTCAGGCCCGGCAGGTCCCGCTGCAGCGCCGCCACGCTCCCGGCCGGGATCTCGCCGTGCATGATGACGATGCCGCCGCTCCCCAAGCGCGACTCGAACGGCATCCCGCCCAGCCGGCCCACCAGCGACGCCACGGGCCCGACGGTGTCCTCCGGCAGCTCGATCACGAACCGGTGCATCGGCTCGCACACCACCGTCCCCGCCCGACGCACCGCGGCGGCGAGCACGCGCGGCGTCAAACCACGGAAGTCGGCCCCCGTGCTGGACATCGCCTTGTTGAACTTCTGGTGCATGTGGCTCTGCCGGGGTGAGTAGCCCGAGTGGGTCATCACCACGCGGGCGTCCGGGACCGGCCAGTGCAGCGGTCCGCGGGCCAGCTCGCGGCGCACGGTGTCCTCGGTCGCGTCGAAGAACGCGGGCGGCATCGAGCCGCGCTCGCACTCCAGCTCGAACGTCACACCGCTCCCCGGGGTCGCGGGCTCGACCCGTAGCCCGATCGTGGCGTGGAACTCGTTGCCGTTCTGCTTCTTGATCTCCAGCGCGTGCCCGGTGCCGACCAGCCGCTCGGTGCGCGCCGTCCGCACCTCGCCGAACCGCGCCTCGACCCGGTACTCCCGCTGCAGGATCGCGGCCAGCACCTCCCGCTGGACCTCGCCGTACAGGGAGACGGTGATCTCCTCGTCGCGGCGGCGCACCCGGATGAGCGGGTCCTGCTCCGCGAGCTCGGACAGCGCGGCGTACAGCCGCACGCGCGCGGCCGGTTCGGCGTCCACCACCGTCTCGTACGACGGCGGCGGGAACTGGCTCGCCCGCGCGTCCCCCGGCCGCTGCGGCCCGACGACGTCGCCGACGCGCGCCGTCGCCAACCCCTGCACGACGGCGATCTGGCCGGTCCGCGCCGTCGACCGCGGGTCGAGCGAGCCGCGGTCCGCGACGCGCAGCCCCGTCACCCGCTCGGACTTCCCGTGCCCCAGGTCGATCCGGTCGCGGACCCGCAGCGCGCCGGACCGCATCCGGACGAACGCCCGCTTGCGGCCGTCCTCCCGGTCGATCGCGAAGACGACGCCGGACGGCGCGCTGGTAGCGGCCGCCGACGCGTTCGTCCCAACAGACGACGCGTTGGTCCCAGCAGCCGGCGCGTTGGTGCCGCCGGCCCGCGGCGCGTCCGGACCGGCCTCGGGAGCACCGTCGGCTCGCGTGTCCTCGACCTCCGGCGCGCCCCCGCCGTCGGCCACGACCGGCAGGTACGTCGCCAGCGCGGCAGTCAGCTCGGACACGCCGACGCCGGTCACCGCCGACCCGAACAGCACCGGGTGCGCGGCACCCCGCCGGGACTCGCCCGCGAGCCAGGCCCGCAGGCCGTCGTCCGGCAGACGCTCCACCCGCGCAGCGGGCGTGCCGGCGTCGAGCACCCGCTGCACCGGCAGGACGTCGGGGCTGAGGCGGCGCGCGACGGCGTCGGCCACCGCCTCCGGGCGCGCACCGCGCCGGTCGATCTTGTTGACGAACACGATCACGGGCAGCCGCAGCCGCTGCAGGGCGCGCATCAGCACGAGGGTCTGCGCCTGCACGCCCTCGACGGCGGACAGCACGAGCACCGCGCCGTCGAGCACGGCGAGGCTGCGGTCCACCTCGGCGATGAAGTCGGGGTGGCCCGGGGTGTCCAGCACGTTGACGGTGACGTCCCTCGCGGGGAACGACGCCACGGACGCGCGGATGGTGATGCCCCGCTCGCGCTCCAGCGCGAGCGAGTCGGTCAGGGTGTCGCCGCCGTCGACGGAACCGAGGCGGTCGATCACGCCCGAGTGGTGCAGCAGGCGTTCGGTCAGGCTGGTCTTACCGGCGTCGACATGAGCGACGATCCCGAGGTTGAGGTACGACAAAAGCAGTCACGTCCGTGGTGAGGTGGGTCAGGGCACGGGGCGTGACAGCTGTCATCGGTGTTCCAATCTCTCGGGTTGCCCCGACCTTGCCCGCCCGACCGAGGTCGGGGCAATGCTTTATTCGGGTCCGCGTCGGTCGGGTGTCATGCGAGCCCGGCCGTGAAGCCCGGCCAGTCGGCCCCGGGCCGTGGCCGCTCCACGTCGTCGGCCGTCATCACGGCCCGGCGCGCGGCCTCGGCCACGACCAGGTCGGCGGTCTGCTCGGGTGTCTGCCCGCCGGAGTCCAGCCACCAGCCGAGGTCGCCCAGCTCGCGCCGCTGGTTCCGCGCCAGGGGCGCGACGTCGTAGTCCACCCTGGTCTCGGGCGCTCGCGTCGCGTTCCGGTGTCGCGCCACCTCCAGCGACGGGGACAGGACCACCAGCATCAGGGGTCGCGCCCGCAGCGCGCCGAGCACGTAGCGCAGCTCCGCCCGCGTCTCGACGACGGTGTCGAGCACGGGGATAACGCCGGCCTCCGCGAAGTTGCTCGCGGTGGAGCAGGCGTTCATGGCGCGCAGCCGCAGCTCCCGCAGCCCGTCGGGCCCCGGGTTCCACCGGCCCTCGTCGTCGAGCATCCGCGCCCGGCCGCTGACGAGCATCAGGTTGAAGACGTCGCCGTCCACCTGGGCCGCTCGGGGCAGCCGTTCGGCCACGAGCCGCGACACGGTGGTCTTCCCCGCGCCCGGCGTCCCGGTGATCAGCAGGCAGCCGGCCAGGTGCTCACGCCCGCTCATCGCGGCTCTCCCCCCGCCGGGTCGCTCGGCGCGAGCCTCGGGTCCGACGCCGGATCCGTGCGCCACGCCCAGCGCAGGGCGTCGGGCAGCAGGACGCCGGCGTGGTTCGGATTGTGGCCACCGTCGCCGAGCACGAGCCGGAAGTCGTAGCCGGCCTCCGCGAGCGCCGCGCCGACCCGCAGGTTCTCGGCGAGCCAGTTGCGCTCGGGCCGGTCCCAGCCGAGGTCGCGGTGCCCCGCCTGGAGGAAGATCCGCAGCGGCTTGCGCGGCTCGGCGGACAGCGCCGCGGGGTACGGATTTCCGCCGGGCATCTGGGCGAAGCTCGACAGGAAGCCGACGACGCGGCGGAACCGGTCGGGGCGGTGCCACGCGGCGGTGAACGCGCAGTTCCCGCCGCTGCTGCCGCCCACGACGCCCCAGCGGTCCGGGTCGTCGCTGACGGCGTACCGGCGGCGGACCTCGGGGATCACCTCGGTCAGCAGGAAGGTGACGTAGCGGTCGTCGGCGGCGTCGTACTCGGCGTTGCGGTTCTTGCGCTCGGCGGGATCCGCGCGGTCCTCGAAGACGCCGGGGTCGACGAAGACGCCGATCGTCGGCGGGATCGCGCCGTCGTGCACCAGGTTGTCCAGCACGATGCCGCCCCGGACGTCGCCGTGGGGGTCGAGGTACCACCAGCCGTCCTGGAACACGAGAAGCCCGGCGGGTTCGGCGGGCTCGTGGGCGGCCGGGTCGACGGCGGGGTCTGCGTCGGCATCGAGGCCGGCGGGCACGTGGATCCACACGCGGCGCGCGGTGCCGGGATAGACGACGCTGTCGTCCAGCCGGAGCTCGACGGTCTCGCCCTGCGGGACATCAGGGCGCCGTCGTGAGTCGGGCCCGAGCTCGTACCGGACGTCGTCGAGGTCGAGCGGAATCGGACGGAACGGAACAGGAGCGGCCACGCCGCCACGCTAACGACCGCCGGCGCTCGGGTCGCGCCCTTTTCCGACCGTGACGGCGGCACCCATCAAGGGCGCGCGAACCGCTGCCTCGGGCAGGGCGGATGAGCGCGGGTCTGGTGGCGGTATCACCGGCCGGAGCGCAACTACACCGGCGCTCATCTGGGGCCGATGGTCTGGACCCGGCCACAGCTGTTGACCACAGCGGGTGCTGCCAGGAACGGCCCGGCAGTGGCAGCAGCTGCTGTGGTCAACACCGAGCCGGTGCGCAGCCGGGTCGGGCAGGGCCGCGCTAACCTGCCCGCATGATCGTGTGGCTGAACGGACCCTTCGGCGGCGGCAAGACCACGACTGCGGCGGAGCTCGACGCGCTCCTGCCGGAGGCGGTGGTGTTCGACCCGGAGTCGATGGGCCCGCCGCTGGTGCCCACGCTGTCGGGCATCGAGCCGGTGCACGACTTCCAGGACTGGCGGCCGTGGCGCGAGCTGGTCGTGACGGCCCTGACCTCGCTGGACCGGCACACCGGCCGCACGATCGTGGCTCCGCAGACGGTGGTCGTGTAGCAGTACTGGGACGAGATCACGTCGGGCCTCGCGGCGGCGGGGGTGGAGCTCAGGGCGTTCACGCTGGACTGCACCCCCGACGAGCACGAGCGGCGGATCGCCGGCGACACGGTCACGAACTCCACGATCGAGGAGATCACGATCGACGACGACGGCGTGGGCTGGCGCCGTCACCGCGCCGCCGACTACCGCGCGGCGCTCCCCTGGCTCACCGCACGTACCGACGTGATCGACACGACGACCCTCCGACCGGCCGAGGTTGCCAAGGAGGTAGCGACCCGCGCGGGCCTGACCGCCTGACCGCCTGACCCGATCAGCCCGATCGGGTGACCGACCATGCACCTGCTGCCAAGCACCTCACCTGGCTGGCAGCAGCTGGATGGTCAGTTGTCGAGCCTGGGGCGCGCCTCACTCCGCGCCGTAGAAGATTCGTTCCATCACCGCTCGGGCACGGCGGGCCAGCCGCAGGTACAGCTCCTCCAGCTCCGGGCCCGTGCCCACGTCGCCGAGCAGCCGGGCGATGCCGGTCAGGGCGTGGCTGTCGTGCGGCAGCATGTCGACGCCGGCGCCCGTCGTCCGCCCGGACCACAGCACGATCGCCGACCGCAGCCGCGACGCGAGCACCCACGCCTCCAGCAGCACCTCGGCGTCGTCGTCGGTCAGCAGGCCGGCCTCGTTCGCGGCCTTCAGCGCGGAGATCGTGCCCGTGGTCCGCAGGCCCGGCACCTCGTACGCGTGCTGGAGCTGCAGGAGCTGCACGGTCCACTCGACGTCGGAGACCCCGCCCCGGCCCAGCTTCAGGTGCCGCGCCGGGTCGGCGCCACGCGGTAGGCGCTCCGACTCGACGCGCGCCTTGATGCGCCGCACCTCGCGCAGCACCGCGGCGTCCAGCCCGCCCTCGGGGTAACGCAGGGGGTCGATGAGCTCGGTGAACCGTGCGCCCAGCGACCGTCCGCCCTCGGCGCCGGGTCCCAGGTCGAGATCGGTCCCGCCGTCCGGCAGGGTGCCCCCGCCGTCGGACAGCGAGGCCGCCACCGCACCCTCGTCCGGACCACCCGCCGCGACCACGCTGAGCGTGCCCGACAGGGCGCGCGCCCGCAGCAGCGCCTGCGCCTCCCAGGGTGAGGACCAGCGGCCGTAGTACTCCACGTAGGAGTCGAAGGAGCGCACCAGGGGCCCGCTGCGGCCCTCGGGCCGCAGGTCGGCGTCCACGGGCAGGCCCGGCTCCGGCCCGACGGCGGTGAGGATCCGCCGCATGCCCTTCGCCACCGTCAGGGCGTAGTCGTTGGCCGCCTTGTCCCCGGCGCCGCCCACCGCCTCGTAGACGAACATGATGTCGGCGTCCGAGCCGTACCCCATCTCCTGGCCGCCCAGCCGGCCCATCGCGACGATGAGCAGCCGGGCGGGCTCGTCCCCGCGGGCGATGTTCCGCTCGCCGCGCGCCTCGTGCTCCGCGATGCGCAGCCCGCCCGCCAGGACGACGTCGGCGGCGTCCGAGATGGCCCGCGCGGCGTCGACCGGGCCGAGCTCGCCGAGCACCTCGGCGACGCCGGTGCGGGCCAGCTCGCGGCGGCGCAGCGCGCGCAGCGCGACCGTGGCGGCGTCCACCTCCTGCGCCCGGCCGAGCAGCGCGTCCGCCTCCGCGGCCAGCCGCCGCGCGCCCCGCGGCGCCAGCGAGTCGGACTGCGCCAGCCAGCGCACCGACTCCGGGGACCTGCCGATCGCGTCCGCGAGGTAGCGCGACGAGGACAGCACCTGGGCCAGGTGGGAGGCCGCCTCCGCGGAGTCGCGCAGCAGGCGCAGGTACCAGTGGGTGGAGCCCAGGGTGTCCGACAGCTTGCGGAACGCGAGCAGCCCCTCGTCCGGGTCCGCGCCCTCGGCGAACCAGCCGAGCAGCACCGGCAGGAGCTGGCGCTGGATCGCCGCGCGCCGCGAGACGCCGTCGGTCAGGGCCTGGACGTGGCGCATCGCGCCGGCCGGGTCGCGGTAGCCGATCGCCGCGAACCGGGCCATGGCCGCGCGCGGCGCGAGCGACGCCTCGCTCGTGGACAGCAGCGCCGTGGCCGGCAGGAGCGGCCGGTAGTAGACGGCCTCGTGCAGGTCGCGCACCTCGCGCCGCACGGACCGCCAGGTCTTGACCAGGTCGTCCGCTCCGCCCTGCCCCAGCCCGCGGGCGAGCCGCCGCAGCTCCGCCTCGGCGGTCGGCATGAGGTGGGTGCGGCGCAGGCGGAAGAGCTGGATCCGGTGCTCCAGCGCCCGCAGGAACCGGTAGCACTCCCCCATCCGGCGGGCGTGCTCGCGCCCCACGTAGCCGCCCCGGGACAGCGCCGCGAGGGCGTCGAGCGTGGTCTTCGACCGGATGTCCTCGTCCGCCCGCCCGTGCACGAGCTGCAGGAGCTGCACGGTGAACTCGACGTCGCGCAGGCCGCCCTTGCCGAGCTTGATCTGCCGGTCGGCCTCGGCCACCGGCACGTTGCCCTCGACGCGCTTGCGCATCGCGCGGGCGTCCTCGACGAAGTTGGGCCGCTCCACGGCCTGCCACACCAGCGGCCCGACGGCGGCGGTGTACGCCTCCCCGAGCGCCAGGTCGCCCGCCACGGGACGCGCCTTGAGCAGCGCCTGGAACTCCCACGTCACGGCCCACCGCTCGTAGTACGCGACGTGGCTGGCCAGGGTGCGCACGAGCGGCCCCTGCTTGCCCTCCGGCCGCAGCGCCGCGTCGACCTGCCACAGCGCGGGCTCCGCCGACGCGCCCGAGCACACCTGCGCCAGGCGGCCCGCGAGCCGCGCGGCGACCCGCAGGGCGTGGTCCTCGTCGCACGCGGGCGCGCCGTCGGGCAGCAGGCCCGGCTCGGCCACGTAGATGACGTCCACGTCGGAGATGTAGTTCAGCTCCCGGCCGCCGGTCTTGCCCATGCCGAGCACGGCCAGGCGGACGCCGGCTCCGTGGTCGTCCTCCTCGGAGCGCGCCACTGCCAGCGCGCCCTCCAGTGCGGCAGCCGCCAGGTCGGCCAGCGCCGCCGCGACGGCGGGCAGCACCGTCGTCGGCTCGGACGCGGTGACGTCGGTGGCCGCGATCCGCAGCAGGCGGGCGCGGTAGGCGCGGCGCAGCCGGTCCGTGTACGACGACGAGGAGGCCTCGTCCGGTGCCGTCTCTCCGTGCCGGGGGTGGGTGCCCGCGACGGGCTCGGCGGACTCCGGGTCGGCGTCGACGGCGCGCAGCAGCTCGGCGCGCACGGCCTCGGCGGGGACGCCGGTGCCCGGGGTGAGGTCGCGGACCAGGTCGAGCAGCGCGGGATGGCGCACGAGCTCGTCGCCGAGCGCCGAGGACGAGCCCAGCACACGCAGGAGCCGGTCGACGGCGGTCGGGCGCGGTGCGTCGTCGTCGGCCGGGCCGTTGTCCGTGCCGTTGCCCGAGCTGCCGTTGGCGGCGCCGCCGCCGTTCCCCGAGCCGTTGTGGGCCGGAGCGTCGGCGGCCGGGCCGAAGGCCGCGAGGACCGGGCGCAGCCGGTCCGGGGCGGCCGCCGCGAGCCGGACGAGCTGGAGCAGCGCCAGGTCGGGGTCGGCGACGCCGGCGAGCGAGCGCAGGAGCGCCACGTCGGCGGGCTCCAGGACCACCGCACCGCGGTCGGGGCCGGCCACGCGGCCCTCCCCGTTCCCCCTGGAACCGTTGTCCAGGACGGCGACCAGGTCGGGGTCGCGCCACAGCGCGGCGGACCGGGTGAGGTCGGCGAACCCGGCCCGGATCAGATGGGTCGTCAGGGTCTCGGGTCGGCGGCTCTGCACCCCCCGACCCTACGACGCGGGCGGGGGGTGCAGCACCTCTGTCAGGGCCGCAGGAACTTCAGACCTGCGGGTACGTCAGAGCTGCACGAACGTCAGAGCTGCAGGAACCGCTTGAGCTCGAACGGCGTCACCTGGGCGCTGTACGCCTCCCACTCCTCGCGCTTGTTGCGCAGGAAGTAGTCGAAGACGTGCTCGCCGAGGGTCTCGGCCACGAGTTCGGACTTCTCCATGAACTGGATGGCCTCGTCGAGGTCGCGCGGCAGCGGGGCGATGCCCAGCGCGCGGCGCTCGGCCGGCGTGAGCTCCCAGACGTCGTCCTCGGTGTGGTCCAGGAGGTCGTAGCCCTCCTCGATGCCCTTGAGGCCGGCTGCCAGGATCACGGCGAACGCGAGGTACGGGTTGGCGGCCGAGTCCAGCGCGCGGTACTCGATGCGCGCGGAGTTGCCCTTGCCCGGCTTGTACATCGGCACGCGGACCAGCGCGGAGCGGTTGTTGTGGCCCCAGCTCACGTAGCTCGGGGCCTCCTGCCCGCCCCAGAGCCGCTTGTAGCTGTTGACGTACTGGTTGGTGACGGCGGTGATCTCCCCCGCGTGCACCATGAGGCCCGCGATGAACTGGCGCGCCGTCTTGGACAGCTCGAACTGGGCGCCGGGCTCGTAGAACGCGTTGCGGTCGTCCTCGAACAGCGACACGTGCGTGTGCATGCCGGAGCCGGGCTGGTCGGCCAGCGGCTTGGGCATGAAGGACGCGAACACGCCCTGCTCGAGCGCCACCTCCTTGACCACGGTGCGGAACGTCATGAGGTTGTCCGCCGTCGTCAGCGCGTCGGCATAACGCAGGTCGATCTCGTTCTGGCCGGGACCGGCCTCGTGGTGCGAGAACTCGACCGAGATGCCCATGGACTCCAGCATCGTGATCGCGGCACGGCGGAAGTCGTGTGTCGATCCCCGGGCCAGGTGGTCGAAGTACCCGCCCTGGTCCACCGGCTCCAGCTTCGGGTCCGACTTGGTGAGCTGGTTGAACAGGTAGAACTCGACCTCGGGGTGCGTGTAGAAGGTGAACCCGCGGTCGCTCGCCTTGGCGAGGGTGCGCTTGAGCACGTTGCGCGAGTCCGCCAGCGACGGCTGCCCGTCCGGCGTCAGGATGTCGCAGAACATGCGGCCCGTACCGTGCCGCTCACCGCGCCACGGGAGCACCTGGAAGGTGGTCGGGTCCGGCTTGGCGACCATGTCCGCCTCGAAGACCCGGGTGAGTCCCTCGATGGCGCTGCCGTCGAAGCCGATGCCCTCGCTGAACGCCGACTCGAGCTCGGCGGGTGCCACAGCTACCGACTTCAGCACGCCGAGAACGTCGGTGAACCAAAGCCGGATGAAGCGGATGTCGCGCTCCTCGACCGTGCGGAGCACGAACTCCTGCTGCCTGTCCATGGGCCCATCTTGCACTAAACCTGTTACAGGTGCGTGTACCGAGCATGGACGACCGGTCGTAGGCTTTCCAGCGGCACCGAGGCCGTTCGAACCACAGGAGGACCATGTCCGCCCACACCTCACCCACTCAGGGTCCCAAGAGGGTCCGCGTGCACCATCTGGCCGAGGCCAAGGCCAAGGGTGAGAAGCTCGCGATGCTCACCGCGTACGACGCGGTGACCGCCGCGATCTTCGACGCGGCCGGGATGGACATCCTGCTGGTGGGCGACTCCATCGGGAACGTCATGCACGGGCACACCAGCACGATCCCCGTGACCGTGGACGACATGATCCCGGCCGCCCGCGCCGTCGCGCGGGCCACGAAGCGCGCGTTCGTCGTGATCGACCTGCCGTTCGGCTCCTACGAGGCCGGGCCGCAGCAGGCGCTGGAGACGTCGGTGCGGATCTTCAAGGAGACCGGCGCCGACGCCGTCAAGCTGGAGGGCGGCGTCCGCTCCGCGCCGCAGATCCGGGCGCTCACCGACGCCGGGATCCCCGTCGTCGCGCACCTCGGCTACACGCCGCAGTCGGAGAACCTGCTGGGCGGGCCGCGCGTGCAGGGCCGGGGCGACGACGCCGTCGAGCGGCTGGCCGACGACGCGAAGGCCGTCGAGGAGGCCGGCGCCGTCGCCGTCGTCCTGGAGATGGTGCCGACCGACGTCGCCGCGCGGATCACCGAGATCGTGCGGATCCCGACCATCGGCATCGGCGCCGGGCCGCACTGCGACGGCCAGGTGCTCGTGTGGACGGACATGGCCGGGATGACCGACTGGTCGCCGCGGTTCGCCCGGCGCTACGCCGAGCTCGGCGCGGCGCTGCAGCAGGCCGCGGAGGACTACGTCTCCGAGGTCAAGGACGCCTCGTTCCCGGACGCGGAGCACTCGTTCGAGAAGTAGCGCACGTGTCAGACGTACAGATCACCCGGGTGACCTGTACGTCTGACACGAGTGGTTACTTCTTGCGCCAGTCCTCGTCCTCCTTGTCCCAGGACTCGTTGCGCGACCTCGCGCTCTCCAGCGCCCGCTCGGCCTCGGCGCGGGTGCTGTAGGGACCCATCAGGTGCGACCAGGACGAACGGCGTCCCACTTCGACCGCCCGGGTCTCGGTGTTGTACCAGTACTGCTCCTCGGTGCTCATGAGACGATCCTGACATGAGCGACCTGGCGTTCGGCATAGACATCGGAGGTTCGGGGATCAAGGGTGCGCCCGTCGATCTCACGGCGGGCGAGTACGCGGAGAAGCGGACCCGCATCCCCACGCCCCAACCGTCCACCCCGCAGGCCGTGGCTGACGTGCTCGCCGAGCTCGTCGACACCTACCACCTGCCCGACGACGTCCCGATCGGCGTCGCCTTCCCCGCGCCCATGCAGCACGGCGTGGTGCGGTCCATGGCGAACCTGGACCAGTCCTGGACGGGCGTGGACCTGCCGGCGCTCGTGCAGCGCGTGACGGGACGCCACGTGGTGGCGGTCAACGACGCCGACGCGGCGGGCGTGGGCGAGGTCCGCTACGGCGCCGCGCGTGACGCGGACGGCGTGGTGCTGGTGGCGACGCTCGGCACGGGGATCGGGTCGGCGCTCGTGGTCGACGGCGTCCTGGTGCCCAACACGGAGCTGGGGCACCTGGAGATCGACGGGCACGACGCCGAGTCGCGCGCGGCCGACTCCGCGCGGGAGCGTGAGGACCTGTCCTGGGAGGACTGGGCCGAGCGCCTGCAGCGCTACTTCGGGGTGGTCGAGGACCTGATCTCCCCCGACCTCATCGTCGTGGGGGGCGGGGTGAGCAAGCACCACGAGAAGTACCTGCCGCACCTGCACCTGCGGGCGCCGATCGTCCCGGCACAGCTGCGCAACGCGGCCGGCATCGTCGGGGCCGCGGCCCTGGCCGCCGGGCGCTGAGGCGTGCGCGCCCGGCCTTCGGGCCGGGTACGGTCAGGCCTCGCGCGCGGTGCCGCGGTGCGCAGGCTGCGTGAAGAGCGCGTCGACCCCGAGCATCTCGATGACGTTCCGGACCACCGGCGGCGGCTCCGGAAGGCTGACGGTCAGGCCCTCCTGCGTCCCGTAGGTGTACATCTGCATGAGGAACGCGACGCCGGTCGAGTCCATGAACGTCACCTTGGACGTGTCGATGACCACCGCCTTGGCCCGCTCGAGGGCGTTGGCTATGGCAGCACTCGACTCACCGCGCAAAGAGACATCGATCTCTCCCCACATGCTCACGACGCTCGTGCGAGCCTGTTCCTCGAACAGGATCCCGCCCGTGCGCCCCCTGTTGTCGAATTCGGTGTTGCTCACTTGCATCGCCCCTGTTCATTGCTCCCCGACACGGCCGCCGGAACGGGTCGCCCGACCCCCCGGGCAACTCTGGGAGATTGCAACGCCTTCGTCGCGATCACGGGCAGCCTACATCCGTGAAGATCGCAAGTGGAACAGCCTGCAAGGGTTACATTTCGAAGACCCTACTGGTATAACCCAGTATTTCTAGGGGCAAACTAGCACACAACCCCCGGTCACAACGGACAAAAAGATACCGAGTTGGACATACGTCCAAGAAAAAAATTCACCGGAATCAATTCTCCGACGACCGATTGGGGCCGTCCGGGCCTTCGGAGGCACCGGGATTGCGAACATTCGGTGCGCTTTCCTTCTCCCATGCATCGAGTTGCATAGTGAGCGCCTTGGCGAGCTCGAACACCTGCTGCGGAGGAATGCGCACGCGCGAAACCACCCGGCCCGGCACGGTGATCGACGTGACCTCGCCCGACTCGGGGTCCGAGACCGGGCTCGGCGGCTGCTTCACGGCGATGAAGTCCAGGATGAACGACGTCGGCGTGTGCCAGACCGAGGCGAAGTCGGCGGGTACGCCGGTCTCCATCTCGTCGGGCACGTCGATCTGGAACTCCTGGGGCAGCTCGTCGGACGACACTGAGGCTCCTCGTTAGGCCGGGCGGTGCACCGACCGTACCGTGGGGCAGGTTGGCGCGACAGTGGAAACGGACTCGAAGGACATATGGTTCCTGACCTCCCGAGCTACCGCCCCGGTCAAGAAAATATGCCGACACGTTCAGGCTCCCGGCACTAGACTCACGCGGCCGTTCGCACGAGTGCCTCGGGCGACGAACACCCCGCACACGAACCCTGGAGGACCTCCCATGGCCGCCGACGCGTCAGAGCTCGCCACGGAGCGGGAGTTCCTGGCCGAGGCCCGCTCCCAGCTCGGCCGGATGCGCGACCGGGTCGCCGCGCTCGACGGCAGCTACGCGGGCGACTGGGTGAGCGCCGAGGTCCTGGAGGCCACGCTCGCGCGCCGGATGGAGCAGCTCACCGACGACCCGGAGATCCCGCTGTTCTTCGGCCGCATCGACCTCACGGCCGGCGAGACCTTCCACATCGGACGCCGCCACGTGTCGGACCCGGACGGCGAGCCGATGGTCGTGGACTGGCGCGCCCCCGTGAGCACCCCGTTCTACCGGGCCACGGCCAAGGAGCCGATGGGCATCACCGCGCGGCGCCGCTACGGGTTCGCGCGCGGTCACCTGACGGCGTTCGAGGACGAGTCCCTGACCCGCGCCGACCTGGGTGCGCAGGACGGCGACGGCGCCGCGCACTCCGAGATCCTCGAGGCCGAGATCGAGCGCCCGCGTTCGGGCCCCATGCGCGACATCGTCGCGACGATCCAGCCCGAGCAGGACGTCATCGTCCGCATGCCGCTCGAACGCACGCTCGTGGTCCAGGGCGCGCCCGGCACGGGAAAGACGGCGGTGGGCCTGCACCGCGCGGCGTACCTCCTGTACGCGCACCGCGACCAGCTCACCCGCCGCGGCGTGCTCGTCGTCGGGCCGAACAAGAGCTTCCTGCGGTACATCCGCGACGTGCTGCCCGCTCTGGGCGAGATCCACGCGACGCAGGCGACCATCGAGGAGATCGTCAGCGGCCACGCACCGGTCCGCGCCACGGACACCGCGGACGTCGCGACCCTCAAGGGCGACGGCCGGCTGGCCGAGGTGCTGCGCCGCGCCGTCTGGTCGCACGTGCGCACCCCGGAGGAGACCCTCGTGCTGCCGCGCGGGTCGTTCCGCTGGCGGGTCCCGGCCTACGAGGCGCGCGAGGCCGTGGAGCAGGTCATGGGCCGGGGCGTGCCGTACGCGCTGGGCGGGGCCCAGCTCCGGCACGCGCTGGCGCACCGGGTGCTGGTCCAGATCGAGGAGACCGGCGACGCGCTCGACGACAAGGCCTGGGACGTGCTCGCCCGGACCAAGCCCGTGCGGGACTACGCGGCGGCCGTCTGGCCCGCGGTGGACCCGCGCAAGCTGCTGTTCCGCCTGTACTCCGACCCGGAGTTCCTGGCGGAGTGCGCCGAGGACGTGCTGACGGACGCCGAGCAGGCGCTCCTGACCTGGGCCCGGCCGCCCCGAACCGCCGGCTCCGCCCGCTGGACGACGGCGGACCTCGTGCTGCTCGACGAGATCGCCGACCTGCTGGACCGGACCACGTCGGTGGCACACATCGTGGTCGACGAGGCGCAGGACCTGTCCGCGATGATGCTGCGCTCCCTCGGCCGGCGCGCCGCCACCGGCTCGCTCACCGTGCTCGGCGACCTGGCCCAGGCCACGACGCCGTGGGCGGCGCGCGACTGGGCGGACGTGCTGCGCCACCTGGCCAAGCCGGACGGGTACGTGGAACAGCTCACGGCGGGCTTCCGCGTGCCGGCCGACGTGATCGAGCTCGCGGCCCGGCTCCTGCCCAGCATCGCCCCCGGCCTGGAGCCGCCGACCGCGGTCCGGCGTGCCAAGGGCCGGCTCAGGTTCACCACGGAGCCGCTCGACGACGTGCTGGTCGGCGTCGGCATCTCCGACCTGGAGGGTTCGGTCGGCCTCATCGTGCCCGACGCCGCCGTGCCGGACGTCCGCGAGACGCTGACCGCCGTCGGGCTCACCTTCGCCGTCGTGGGCGAGCAGGAGGACGCCGCCCCGGCCGCGGGCGGCGACGCCGGCGGCGCGAACGACGGGGACGACGGCGCGGAGCCGGACGACACCTCGGAGTTCGACGTCCACCTGGACCTGGTGCCCGCCTCCCTGGCCAAGGGCCTGGAGTTCGACCACGTGGTGCTGCACGACCCGGCCGCGATCGTCGCGGCCGAGCCCAACCACGCCACGGGCCTGCGCCGCCTCTACGTCTGCCTCACCCGCGCGGTCACGTCGCTGGTGGTACGGCACGACGGCGACCTGCCGCCGGAGCTCGGCGTCGCGGGCTAGGGCCTCGAAGTACGTCGGACCCGCGGTGCCGGCGCTGCGCCGGCTCGGGGAACAACGCCTCGGCTTTGAGGAACACCGACACACGGCTGTCGCGTCGTCGGCCGACAGTGGACCCATGACCGACACCACGAACCCGACGACGACACCCAGCTCCGCCGCCCGGCACGCGCTCGACGTGTGGCTGACGATGTGGAACACCGACGGCGACATCGCACGACAGATCTGTGCGGACGACTTCCGGATCCACTTCGCCGTCACCGAGCCCGACGGGTCGACACCCGCGGACGACATCCGCACCTCCGAGGACTTCGCGCGGTATCTCGCCTGGTGGCACGGGCAGAACCCGGGCGTCGTCTTCACGAGGATTGCCGATGCCATCGACGGTGACCACGGCCGGTTGCTCTGGGACGTCGACGCGAACGGTCAGCAGGCAGGTGGCGTGGACGTCTTCGACTTCGATGGAGACGGTCGGGTCCGCCGGGTCTGGTCCGTGGGCGGGCAGCGCAGCATGCGGAGCTGACCACCCACCCGACTCCTCTCGCCCTTCAAGATGGCCCGCAAGAAGGCCTGCAAGATGCCCCGGAAGAAGCCCTGAAAGAATGTGAGGCATGAAGCGAGCCGAGCGGCAGTACGCCCTGGTCGACCTGCTTCGCGGTGCGCGGCGCCCCTGGTCCGCCGCTCGGCTCGCCCGCGAGTTCGGTGTGTCCGCACGGACGATCGAACGAGACATCGGCTCGCTCCAGGTGGCCGGCGTCCCTGTCTACGCGGAGCACGGGGCCGCGGGCGGGTACGCAATCCTCCGTGAGTACTCGCTGCCGCCCCTGAACCTCTCCGCCGCCGAGTCGTTGGCGGTGCTCGCCGGCCTCGCGCTCCTCGAGTCCTCGCCCTACCAAGGAGCTGCCCGCCGGGCCGGCGCCAAGATCGCCGCGGTCATGGACGAGGCGCACCGCGAGCCCGTGCAGGAGCTGCTCGGAACGATGCACGTCATCGACGCCGCACCCCCGACCGAGAGGGCCGTGCCGCTCGGGATCCTCTCCGACGCGATCGCCGCACGCCGCGTGGTGCGGCTCACCTACGTGGGCGAGGGTACCGACGGCACACCGGACCGTTCCGCCACGACCGTCCGCGAGGTCGAGACCATGGGTCTCCTTCGTGCCGCTGACACGTGGCTGCTCAGCGGCTGGTGCCGGCTTCGCGATGCGATCCGCGGGTTCCGCATCGAGCGGATCACGCGACTCGAGATCCTCGACGAGGTCCCGCCGCGGCGGGACCCCGCGCTCCTCGAGGCGGATCTCGCACGGTGGTCGGCGCGGCGGCTGCTGCTCGGACCGGAGTAGCCGGTGCGGCTCAGGAGGGCGTCTGGTCCCCGCAGCGGCAGCCGTCGTCGCACCCCTGCTCGGCCCCGCGCTCGCTCTCGCCCACGAGCTGGGCCACGGGGGTGCAGCAGGCGTCGCCGTGCCACGCCTCCCAGCCCTCGCGGACGGCGAAGCCCGCGATGACCACGGCCGCGACCGGGTCGGCCCACCACCAGCCGAGCAGGCTGTTGAGCAGGAGCCCGGCGAGCAGGGCCGCCGAGAGGTAGGAGCAGATCAGGGTCTGCCGGGAGTCGGCCACGGCGGAGGCGGAGCCGAGCTCGCGGCCCGTGCGGCGCTCGAACCACGACAGCCCCGGCATGACCAGCAGGCTGACGGCGGCCAGGACGATGCCGACCGTGGAGTGCTCGGGCGAGGTGGCGCCGAGCAGGGCGCGGGCGGCGTCGACGGTGACGAACGCGGCCAGGCCGAAGAACGAGACGGCGATCAGGCGCATCGCGACCTTCTCGCGGGCCTCCGGGTCGCGGCCCGCGAACTGCCAGGCGACCGCTGCCGCCGACAGCACCTCGACCACGGAGTCCAGGCCGAACCCGATCAGCGCGCTGGAGGAGGCGAGGTGCCCGGCGGTCAGGGCGACCGCCGCCTCGACCACGTTGTAGCTGATCGTGGCGGCCACGACCCAGCGGATGCGGCGGGCCAGCACGTCGCGCCGGGCCGCGCTCAGCGGCCGGGGCACGGGGAGCGCCGTCATGCGCACGTGCAGTCGGGGCCGCAGCAGCCGGGGTCGACCGCCAGCACCAGGCCGAGCAGGTCGCCCAGCGCGGGCGCGAGGCGGGTGTCTGCGAGGCGGTACCAGGAGCGCCGTCCGTCCTTGACGGACTCGACCAGACCGCAGCCGCGCAGGCAGGCGAGCTGGTTGGACATCACCTGCCGGGACACCCCCAGCGCGTCGGCGAGGTCGGACGGGTAGGCCGGCGCCTCCCGCAGCGCGAGCAGGATCCGGGTGCGGGTCTCGTCGGACAGCGCGTGCCCCAGCCGCGCCAGGGCGGCGGTATGGGTCAGGGTCACCGACGCGGCGATCGTCTCGGTCATGGACGCGACGGTACACGGAATCGTGTATTCACGGAACGCTGAACTCATGTCGGCCTGGGTCGCGCCCTGTCGAGCTGTGTCGCGCGTCACACCGGCCGGATGTCACGGACGGGCGTCCTGCCTCCATCTACCGGGCAACACCATCGAACGAGAACGACCGAAGGAGCAGGAACCATGAGCGCACAGCGAACCGACGCCGCCGGCACCACCCCCACCCCCGCAGCCACCGCCAACACCGCCGCAACCACTGCCACCACCGCCCACCGTGTGGTGATCCTGGGAGCCGGGTACGCGGGCATGGCGGCGGCCGTGCAGCTCGCGGCCCGGACCCGGCGTGGCGGTGCGGTGCAGGTGACCGTCGTCAACGCCCAGGAGCGGTTCACCGAGCGGCTCCGGCTGCACATGACGGCGACCGGGCAGCAGGTCGCGGAGCTGAGCATCCCGGAGATGCTCGACGGCACGGGCGCGCGGTTCGTCCGCGGCTGGGTGACGGCGGTCGACGCCGACGCGCGGACGGTGCGGATCGACGACGACCGGGTGCTGTCCTACGACACCCTCGTGTACGGGCTGGGCAGCGCGGCCGACACGGCGCGTGTGCCGGGCGCCGACGACCACGCCTTCACCCTGAGCGGCGCGCAGGACGCCGAGCTGCTGGCCGACCGGCTGGGACAGCTCCGCGGTGGCACCGTCGTGGTCGTGGGCACCGGGCTCACGGGGGTCGAGTCGGCCGCGGAGCTCGCCGAGCAGCGGCCGGACCTCGACGTCGTCCTGGTGGGCCGCACCGAACCCGGTGCCACGATGAACACGAGGGCACGGACGTACCTGCGGGGCGCCCTCGACCGGCTGGGCGTCACGGTCCGCGCCGGAGCCGACGTGGTGCGGGTGCGGCCGGACGCCGTGGAGCTGGCCGATGGTGAGCGCGTCGCCGCCGACGTCGTGCTCTGGACGGGCGGCGCGCGGGTGTCCCCGCTGGCCGCCGTCGCGGGCCTGGAGGTCGACGACCGCGGGCGGATCGTCACCGACGCGGCGCTGCGCTCGGTGTCGCACCCGGACGTCTGGGCGATCGGGGACGCGGCCGCGATCCGCCAGGGCTACGGCGTCATGCACGGCACCTGCCAGGGCGGCATGCCGACCGGCGTGCACGCCGCGCTCTCGATCGACCGGGTGCTGCGCGGCAAGGAGCCCAAGCCGTTCCGCTTCGGCTACTACCACACGCCGGTGAGCCTGGGCCGGGCCGACGCCGTGGTCCAGTTCACGCACCCGGACGACAGCCCGCGCCGGATCAGCCTGACCGGACGGACGGCGATGCGGTACAAGGAGACGGTGACCGCATCACCCTGGCCGACCTACGGCCGCATGAAGAAGGTTCCAGCCTCCGGCGCGTTCTGGCCCACCGGCGGGCGCTTCACCCGGGAGGTGGCGCGGTGAACGACGTCGCACCCGGGCAGGACGCCGGACCCGCGCAGCAGGTCTTCCACGACCACCGCCGGCTGCTGTTCTCCGTGGCCTACCGCCTGCTGGGCAGCGCCGCCGACGCCGAGGACGCGGTCCAGGACGCGTGGATCAGGTGGTCCTCCGCGGACCGGTCCCAGGTGGCCGACCCCAAGGCCTACCTGACGCGGATCGTCTCCAACCTGGCGCTGGAGCGGCTGCGCTCCACCCGGCACAAGCGCGAGACCTACGTGGGCCCGTGGCTGCCGGAGCCGATCCTGACCGGCGGGGACGCCGCGGACGCCGCCGTGAGCGCCGAGTCCGTCTCGATGGCGATGCTCGTCGTGCTTGAGTCGCTGAGCCCGCTCGAACGCGCTGTGTTCGTGCTCAAGGAGGTCTTCGGCTTCAGCCACGCCGAGATCGCCGAGGCCACGGAGCGCACCGAGCCTGCGGTGCGGCAGGCGGCGCACCGCGCCCGCGAGCACGTGCAGGCCCGGCGTCCGCGGTACAGCACGGACCGGACCCGGCAGCGGGAGGTGACCGAGCGGTTCTTCGCGGCCACGACCGGCGGCGACCTCAACGCGCTGCTGGAGCTCCTGTCCCCCGACGTCACCCTGTGGACCGACGGCGGCGGCAAGGTCCGCCAGGCGCTGCGGCCCGTGGTGGGCGCGGACACGGTGGCCGGCTGGTTCGCCGCGATGGGGACGGTCACCTACCAGGGCATCGACCCCGCCGACATGCGGGCCGAGCTCGTCGAGATCAACGGCGGGCCGGGCATGCTGTTCAGCGGCGCGGGCCGGGTCATCTCCACGGTCACGTTCGACTTCGACGCCGAGGGCCGCATCACAGCCATCCACAACGTGGCCAACCCGGACAAGCTCCGGGCCGTCTCCACCGGCGCCCGGTACGACGTCGGGACGACGTGAGCCGGTGGGGGCCGGCGGCGCGGGTCAGGGCTCGACGGGCTCCCCCGTCGGGTCGTCCCCCACCAGCGGCGCCAGCTCGGCCCCGCCCACGGGCTCTGCGTTCCAGGACGTCACCCGCCAGCCGCCGACCGGATCGCCCTCGAGCTCCACCATGCCGGTGTTGGCCAGGGGCGTCCGCTCGGCGTGGTCGACGTCGACGTCCGTCGCGCGCGCCGCCGCCCACGCGCGGATCGCGGCGCCGTGCGAGACCACGAGGACGCTCTCGAGCCCCTGGGCGGCGAGCTGCGAGACGGCGTCGTCGTACCGGCTGAGGAAGGCGACGCCGTCCGGGCCGCCGGGCATCGCGCGGCCGATGTCGCCGCGCGCCCAGCCGAAGACCGTGTCGAGGTAGCGCAGGTGCGCCTCGTGCGCGCCGGCCATCTCCAGCTCGCCGGCGTCGATCTCGCGCAGGCCGTCCAGCACCTGCGGCTCGATGCCGCGGTCCTGGGCGATCGGCGCCGCCGTGAGCGACGTCCGCACCAGCGAGGAGACGGCGATCGCGTCGATCTGGCGGTCGCGCAGCGCCTCGGGGACCGCGGCCGCCTGCCGCTCGCCGAGCCGGGTCAGGCCCGGTCCGGGGTGTGCCGTGTCGAGCAGGCCTTCCACGTTCGAGGGGGTCTGTCCGTGGCGCAGCAGCAGAAGTCGCATGGGCGCATTCTCCCCGACCGGGCGGGTCGAGCCGCCATCCGGCGTCCGGCGGCGTCCCGGCACCCAGGCATCCGGCAGAGCCGGCTCAGGCCTCGCCGCGGATCATCGACATCAGCAGCCGGTGCGTCCCGGCGTCGGCGGCCGCGACCAGCCCGCGGCTCGCGGGGCCGACGGGCTCGCCGTCGATGCCGGTGACCACGCAGCCGGCGACCCGGCACAGCGCGATGCCGGCCGCGAAGTGCACGGACCCGGCGAGGTCGGCGCCGTCGGTGACGTACGCGGCGCGCTTGCCCGCGGCGACCCAGGTCAGCGCGAGGGTCGTGGACACGACGCGCGGCCGGAACCGTTCCACGAAGCCGGGATGGGCCAGCAGGTCGACGGCGCGGAAGCCGGGCGCGCTCGGGAAGGGCGGATCAAGGTTGACGTCCACCAGCCGGGTGGCCGACGTCGGCACCAGCGGTTCAACGACGTCGTCCCGTAGCGCCCAGGCGGTCTCGCCGTCGGTGACGAACACCTCGCCGCTGAAGGGGTCGGCGACGGCCGCGGCTCCGTCGCCCAGCGCCCCGTCGCCCAGCGCCCCGTCATGCAGCGACCCGTCATGCAGCGCCACGTTCACCGCCACCAGCATGCCGCCGGCGGCGTAGTTCAGCGTGCCGCACAGCGGATCGACCAGCCACCTGCGCGCGGACCCAGCAGCGCCGTGCTGTCCGCTCTCCTCGCCGAGCACCGCGTCGTCGGGCCGGACGACCCGCAGGACGTCGAGGATCGCCCGCTCGGCCTCGACGTCGGCGGCCGTGGCGAAGTCGCCGCCGCCCTTGTCGACCCGGGCGAGGCGCCGGCCGTACAGGGAGCGCACCACGTGCGCGCCGGCCCGGGCCGCGGCGGTCGCGACGCCGGCGTCGTCCAGGCTCGTGGACTCGGGGCTCGCGTACGGGGTGGCCATGTCGCGGAGCGTAGCGGCCGGGCCTGCGCCCGCTGCCCCGCGTGCCTTCTCCTGGCCGGTGCTAATTTCGGAAGGTGGCTGACGACGCGCCGCACGGCCTGCGCATCGCCCGTCCGGCGCGGTGGGCGCTGGGCCGGGTCGAGCGTTCGGGCGGGTTCGTCACCCGGATGACCTGGCACCTCGGCGACGGCTCGTCGGTCCGCTGGGCGTCACGGGCCGCCCGCCGCCGCGGCCGGGTCGAGATCCGGGACGCCGACGGGAGCGTGACCCGCGTCGTCGGCGCCGAGCCCGCGACCGCGACCCGGCTGGCCCGGGTGAACCTCGCGGCGGGCATCGCCTTCATGATCGGCGGGTCCCTGTTCGCCCTCGGCCCCCTCCTGGCCCAGCTCGGCGTCGGGAGCGTGCGCGGCGTCGACATGGTCTACCTCGTCGGCGGGGTCTTCTTCAGCGCCGGCGGCTACGCCTCGGTGGTGCAGGCGTCGAACGCGCCGACCGACATCGACGAGCAGGGCACGCTGCGCACCACCACGTGGCGGTGGTGGGCGTGGTGGCCACGACAGATCGGCTGGCTCAGCGCGGCGGTGCTGTTCGCCGGGACCCTGTTCTTCGGGGTCAGCCTGGTGGCCGCGTTCGCGTCCGACCTCACGGCGCGGCAGTCCAACGGCTGGATCTGGTTCCCGGACATCGTCGGCTGCATCTGCTTCCTCGTCTCGGGGCACCTCGCCCTGGTCGAGGTCTGCCACGGCCACATCGGGCTGCGGCCCCGCGAGCTCGGCTGGTGGGTGGTGGCGGTCAACCAGCTCGGCTCGGTGTTCTTCTTCCTCGCCGGGCTCGCGGCGTTCACGCGCCCGGCGACGTCGACCGTGGTCGACCTCGGCCTGGTCAACTGGGGGACGTTCGTGGGGGCGGTCTGCTTCGTCGTCGGCGGGGCGCTGCAGCTCGCGGAACGCCCGGACCGCTGACGCCGCCGACTGACAGCGCGAACGGACCGTGCGAACCGACCCCGCGAGCGCCGGGCGAAGTTCGCCCGGCCCCGGGTCGCCGGTGCCAGGGCGCCGTGCTTCACTCGAAAACATGGCCACGCGCGACGAGCGTACGACGGCGCTCTACGGCAACAGGTTCCTCACCGAAGAGGTGCCTTCCACGGTGTTCCCGGCCACGGGGATGAGTCCCACCGACACCATGCGGATGCTCGGCGAGGACCTCGCGCTCGAGGGTGACCCGATGCGCAACCTGGCGACGTTCGTGACGACGTGGATGGAGCCCGAGGCGCAGCGGATCATCGCCGAGAACCTGCACCGCAACTTCATCGACCACGCGGAGTACCCGATCTCCGCGGAGATCGAGCAGCGGTGCGTGCGGATGCTCGCCGACCTCTTCCACGCCCCCGGGGAGACCACCGGGTGCCGCACCCAGGGGTCGTCGGAGGCGATCATGCTCGGCGCACTCTCGCTGAAGTGGAAGTGGAAGGAGCGCCGGGAGGCGGCCGGGCAGCCGGTCGACCGCCCCAACCTGGTCTTCGGCGGCGACGTGCACGTGGTCTGGGAGAAGTTCTGCCGGTACTTCGACGTCGAGCCGCGGATCATCCCGCTGGCGAAGGACAAGTACACGATCGGGCCCGACGACGTGTCCCCGTACCTCGACGAGAACACGATCGGCGTGGCCGCGGTGCTCGGCACCACCTTCACGGGGCACATGGACGACATCGTCGGTATCAACCGGCTGCTCCTGGACGTCCGGGCGGAGCGCGGGCTCGACATCCCGCTGCACGTCGACGGCGCCAGCGGCGGCTTCGTCTGGCCCTTCCTCTACCCCGACTCGGAGTGGGACTTCCGGCTGGAGCAGGTCCGGTCCATCAACGTGTCCGGCCACAAGTACGGCCTGGTCTACCCCGGGATCGGCTGGCTGGTCTTCCGCGAGACGTCGGACCTCGCGAAGGACCTCGTGTTCTACGAGAACTACCTCGGCAAGACGGACGCGACCTTCACGCTCAACTTCTCGACCGGCGCGGCGATGGTCCTGGCCCAGTACTACAACTTCGTGCGGCTCGGTCGTGAGGGCTACACGTACGTGATGAGGCAGATGCAGGAGAACGCCCGCGTGCTGGCCGCCAACCTGCGCAAGACGGGGCGGTTCGAGGTGATCGGCGAGGACGCCGAGCAGCTGCCGCTGGTCGCCTTCCGGCTGGCGGGCGACCACGTGGGGTACGACGAGTCGGACATCGCTTGGCAGCTCTCGGCGGAGCGCGGCTGGATGGTGCCGGCGTACACGCTCCCGCCCGACGCGCAGGACGTGAAGATCCTCCGCGCCTTGGTCAAGGAGACGATGAGCCGAGCCCAGGTGGACCGGCTGACCCAAGACATCGAGGACGCCTGCACGACCCTCGACCTCAAGGGCGGCGCGCACCCGATCGAACGGATGCAGGCGAAGACCGGTACGGGCTACTGACGCGCTGGGGCGGGGTCGTCGTCGAAGGCGCGCAGGCCGTCGATGCTCGTCAGGTTCTTGGTGCGCCGGTACTCCTGCTGTCCGGCCTCGCCCTTGCGCTCGAAGTAGGGGCCCATCAGGTCGCGCTCGCCCTCGTACGCCATGAGCGGCACGCCCCAGCCGCAGCTGTCGGAGACGCGGTCGACGTCGACGACGACGACCGCGCGGGCGCCCGGCACGTCGGTGAAACGGGCCGCGAGCGCCGCGTACCCGTCGTCGTACCGGGTCACGACGCGGCCGGTGCCGTGCAGGCGGACGATGTTCGGCGGGCCGTCGAACGCGCAGAACATGATGGTGATCCGGCCGTTCTCGCGCAGGTGCGCGATGGTCTCGCTGCCGCTGCCGGTGGCGTCGAGCCAGGCGAACGTGTGGTCGTCGAGCACGCCGAAGGTGCCGGGGACGCCGCGGGGCGAGAGGTTGACGTGGCCGTCGGCGGCCAGGGGCGCCGTCGCCACGAAGAACATGGGCTGCCGGTCGACGAACTCGCGCAGCCGGCCCTCGATGCGTTCGTGCAGCTTCATGGTCCGCATGCTGCCACGCGGGGCGTCGCTCGTGCTGGTGTGTCCGGGAGACGACGCGCGCTCAGGACGCATGCCCGCGGTGTCGTGCGAACCGGCCCATACCCGGTCTGCCGGATAGGGTCGAGCGCATGTTCGTGCTGGAGACCGACCGCCTGCTGCTGCGGCCGTGGCGCGTGTCCGAGGCCGCCGTCCAGCACGAGATGTGGACCGAGCGCGACCCGCGGGTGCCGCCGCACCGGCGGATCCGCGCCGACGGCCACCCCACCGTCGAGGACGTCGAGGACTGGATCCGCGACGGCGCCCCGCCCGGCTCCCTCGGGCTGCCGGCGCTGGAGGTCAAGGCGACCGGGGACGTCGTCGGCTACTGCGGGCTGATCGCAAACAAGCACGGGCAGGAGGACGAGCCGGAGCTGGCGTACGAGCTGCTGCGCCGCGCCTGGGGCCAGGGCTACGCGACCGAGGCCGCGGGGGCGGTGCTCGACTGGGCACGGGAGTCGGGCTACCGGCGGCTGTGGGCCACGGTGCGGGACTGGAATGTCGCGTCGCTGCGGGTGCTGGCGAAGGTCGGGTTCGTGGAGTCCGGCCGCGTGGAGAAGGACGCCGTGCACGGTGACTCGCTGTTCCTGACGACGGAGCTCTGACCGGGAGGCCGGTCAGACGGCGTCGAAGAACGTGTCCGGGCGGCCCAGGAATCTCTTCCAGAGGGCGACCGACTCCAGCTCGGACCAGGTGCGCTCGGCGATGCCGTGCTCGGTCATCTCCAGGATCTGCGCCCCGGGGAGCGCCGCCACGAGCGGTGAGTGCGTCGCGTAGATCACCTGGGCGGCGTGGTCGGCCACCAGGTCCTGCAGCCGGTACAGGAGCTGCAAGGTGGACTCGAACGACAGCGGCCCCTCGGCCTCGTCCAGGAGGTAGAGGCCGGGGCCGCTGAACCGGCCCGAGATGGCCTGGAGGTAGGACTCGCCGTGGCTGACCTCCGTCGACAGCCGGTCGCCGTAACCGCTCACGCCGGCCCCCGTCATGAACTCCAGCATTCCCGCGGCCGTCTCGGCACGCAGGTAGAACCCCTTCGCCTTCTGCCGGAGCATCCGCGACCCGGCGATCGTCCGGTCCAGGACGAGTGCCTCGCCCAGCGGGCTCGTGTCGAGCTCGCTCGCGTACTTGCGACCGCCGTGGCCACCCCGCACGTCGATCCCGTACTGCTCCGCGATCGCTTCGAGCACGGTGGACTTGCCGGACCCGTTCGCTCCCATCAGGACCACGATGCTGCTGGTCAGCCGCACGCCACGCGCGGCGAGCTCGGCGACGGCGGGTACGGTCCACGGCCAGACGCCGTCGTCGACCAGGGCGGGCCGGACGCTCACTCGCTCGATCAGCACCCCGCCAGGTTAGCCGCGAGGGGGCGGAGCGCCGGTGCCCTGTGCCCTCTCGACCAGCTCTCGCTTTCGCGGCATATGCCCGTATCCTCACGATGGTGGACACCCGGGAGAGTCCGCCGAGCCGCCGGGCGGGCTGGTTCGGCCAGCACTCGGTCGCCGTCGTCGCGGCGGTCGTCGCCGCGGTGCTCGGCGGCGTCGCGACGGCCTGGGGCGAGAACTTGTTCACCCCGGGCGCGTCGGACCCCGGGGAGCAGGTCCGGGTGCTGGAGGCCAGGATCAAGGACCTGGAGGCGGCCAACGGCCTGCTCGACGACGAGGCCACCGCCCTGCGCGAGCAGAACGACAGCCGGCAGGCCGAGCTCGACGACCTCGAGGCGCAGAACCAGGAGCTGCGCGAGGAGAACCAGCGGCTGCGTGATCAGGCGAGCGCGGACGACGGTGCCGGAGCTGATGACGGGACCGACACCGGGACTGATGCCGGCGCTGCGCCGGACGAGACCGGTGGCGGTGCTTCCGCCGTCGTCTCAGGGATCAGGCGCGAGACGAACGCCCCTGTCCAGGTGATGCTCCACACCTGCCTCGACCTGGACACCACGTCGGCCAACTGGGGCGCCGCGTCGGTCCCCCAGGACCTCTGCTACGGCGACGCCGGCGTCGAGGGCGCGCGCCTCACGATCATGAGCGGCGCGCCCAGCCGGGCGGACTGCGAGGCGCAGACGACTTGGCAGCAGACCATCGCCACGGACGCGGTGGCCGAGGGGATGCACCTCTGCGTGCAGACCAACGAGCGGCGCACCGCGTACGCGCACATCGCGGCGGTCAACGCCGACGCCGAGACCGTCGCGTTCGACCTCGTGGTCTGGGAGTCGAGCTAGCGCCGTTGCCCGTTGAGCACGGCCTTCGCCGTCCGGTCGACATTGTCGGCGAGCTGGTAGACGCCGATGACGAGCTGGACGACGCCGAAGACGATCGCCGTACCCCCGAGGAACATCAGAATCATGGATCCACCCCCGGTGGGCCCAACGACGAACAGGCGGGCCAGGAAGAAGATGACCCCGCCCCCGAGGATCAGACAGAGCCCGATCGTGAGCGAGCTGGCCGAGCTGTGCACAACCTGCTCCGTGGGGGCGGCCTTCGCGGCGCCGCCCGTCTCGTCGATCGTCTCGTCGCTCATGGGGTGAAGCGTGCCACCGAGCCGCCGGGAAATCGACGGAAGTACGGCTCTAGCAGCGGACGAGCCAGCCGTGTACTGGCCTGCTCGCATGGTCCGGGACGCGCCACATACGACCGTCCGGTCGTCACGCCCCCAGCCGTCGGCTCAGCACCGGCACGCCGTCGCCCTCCAGGTCCGCCAGCGCCTCGCGCCGTCCCGCCATCGCCATGACCAGGGAGAGCACTGGCCCCGTGGCAGCAGGCCCGTCGCCGGTCCGGAACTCCGCGTCCGTGGCCGTCAGCCGGAGCCCCTTGACCAGCGACCTGCTGTTCACGGCGAAGTCCTTGGCCGCGAAGAACCGCGCGACCAGGAGCAGGCCCTCGGCGTCCGGCTCGTGCTTCAGCCCCAGGGGCCGGCGGATGTCCTCGGCGTGCACGATCAGCTCGCCCAGCCCGGCCACGCTCTCCCTGCGGGGCAGCGCGATGGGCCCGACGGCGGCGTAGCGCTCCAGCGTCTGCGCGGACGAGTCCCCGCGGAACTCCTCCAGCTGCCGCTGGTTGTGCACGTCCGCGTCGAAACGGGCGCCGGCGATGCTGCGCAGCCAGCCCCAGAACGTCAGCCTTGATGCGGCACCCAGGTGCGCGACGACGTCCTCGACGTCCCAGTCGCCGCACAGCGTCGGCGAGCGCCACTGCTCCGGCCTCAGCGTGCGGAGGTCGGCGACGAGCGCCGCGTGCTCCCGCTCCTGGATCTGCGACGGTGGTGTCATGGCGGACAGTCTAGGAACGGGAGACGCCTGGTGATCCGGTCCCTGCCGGGATCCGGGGTCCCGGCCGTCAACCGGCGGGGAAGTAGTGGCCGTTGTCCAGGTCGGCGAGCAGGCCGGGCTGAGCGGGTTCCCAGCCGAGGGTCTCGCGGCTGATGACGTTGGACGCCGGGTAGCTCTGCGTGACCACGTTCGCGAGGAACCCGAAGTGCGCCGGCAGCATGAGCTCGTCCAGGGGCACGCTCACTGCTGGCAGGCCCAGTCGGCTGCCGATGGCCTCGGCGAGCTCGCGGACCGGGATGCCCCCGTCCCCGACCGCGTGCCAGTACCTGCCGGCCGGGCCCTTCTCCAGCGCCAGGCGGAACAAGGAGGCGGCATCGCGGGCGTGCACGGCGTTCCACAGGTTCGCGCCGTCACCGGGGTAGCCGGCGAAGCCCTTCTCCTGCGCGAGCGCGATCAGCATCGGGAGGAAGCCGGCTCGGTCCGTCGTGCTGTGCGCGATGTTGGCGATTCGCACGACCGAGGACCGCACTCCCCGCTCGGCGAGTCCGACCACGGCCGCCTCCACGACGTTGCGAGCCCGCAGGGTGCCCCGGTGCTCGTCGCCGACAGGAAGGGCCGGGTCGGCCTCGGTGGCCGGCCGGCTCAGGCTTCGCCCGTTCCCGGGCGAACCGATGCTCCCCGCCGCGACCAGCGGCTTTCCGGTTCCGGCGAGTGCCTCGCCGTACGCGTGCACGACGGGGAGCTCCGCGGCGGTCACGGCGTCGATCCCGCCGGACGGCAGCAGGTCCTGCCGGTGCGCGACGTGGATGACGCCGTCGGAGTCCGCGGCCGCCTCCTTGAGCCCGTCGAGGTCTTGAAGGTCGCCGCGACGCACCTTGGCGCCGAGGGCGGACAGGGCCGCGGCGGCGGTGTCCGACCGGGCCAGGCCGGTGACCTCGTGCCCGGCAGAGACGAGCTCGGGAATGATGTACGAACCGGAGTGGCCGGTCCCGCCGGCGACGAAGACGCGCAAGCTGCTGCTCCTTGTGAATGTGCGGGTGGGTGTGCGGGTGGGCTATCGGGTGAGCTGTGCGGGCGGGCGCGCTCAGCCGGTGAATTCGTCGACGCCGAGGGCGAAGTCCCAGTGGCCGACGCCGTTTCCGGCGAGGCTCACCGTGACCAGGCCCATTCCTTCCAGCCAGTGCGCCATCTTCAGACCGCCGGCGTCCAGCGGGCGAAGCCCGAGGCTCTCGATGAATGCCCCCACGGCCGTCTTTGCCTGTGCGTCGTCGCCGGCGATGAAGACGCCGGGCCGGCCCTGCTCCAGGACATTGCGGAAGATCGTGTTGAAGGCCTTCACGACACTGGCGCCGGCCGGGGCCACCTTGGCGACCTCCTGCGCGACCGAGGTCTCCTCGCCGTGGGCGAGTCCGTCGAACGTGGCGTTGAAGGGGTTGCTGATGTCGACGATGACCTTGCCCGCCAGGGCGTCCCCGTACTCGGTGACGACCGGGACGACGCCGTCGTACAACAGGGCCGTGATGACGATGTCCCCGGCCGGGACGGCACCCCACGTGCCCGCCGTCGTGCCGCCGCCCAGTGCCCTGGCCAGGGCATCGGCCTTGGACTGGTCACGTCCCATGACCTCGACGGTGTTGCCGCCCGCCACCGCGAGCGTGCCGATGGCGCGGGCCATGTTCCCCGTGCCGATGAGGGTGATGCTGCTCATGAGGTGTGCTCTCTCTTCCTGATGCTGGTTCTGGTCGTGGTTCAGGGTTCAGATGGCGGTGGTGCCACCGTCGGCGACCAGCTCCAGGCCGTTGACGTAGCTGGAGTCGTCGGAGGCGAGGAACAGGGCGACGGCGGCGATCTCGTCGGGGCGGCCCATCGCTCCGCGCGGGATGAGGGCCTCGAAGGCGGCCTTGGTCTCCTCGTCGAACAGCTCTTCCTGCTTGGCCGTGGCGACCTGGCCGGGGGTCAGGACGTTGACCCGGATCTTGCGGTCGCGCAGCTCGTTGAGCCAGACGCGGGCCCAGGCCTGCTGGACGGCCTTGCTCCCCGCGTAGAGGCTCCAGCCGGGGAAGGCGCCGAGGGAGGCGTTGGACCCGGTCATGAGGATCGAGCCGTTGTCGTTGAGCAGCGGCAGCGCCTTCTGCACCGTGAACAGGGTGCCGCGCGCGTTGAGCGAGAAGGCGCGGTGGAACTGTTCCTCCGTGATCTCGCCGAGGGCGGCGGGTTCGCCCATCCCGGCGCTGGCCCACAGCACGTCGATCGAGCCCTTCTCCCGCTTAACGGTGTCGTACAGGCGGTCCAGGTCGTCCAGCTCGGCCGCGTCACCCTGGACGGCGGTGACGTTGCGGCCGATCAGCTTCACGGCGTCGTCCAGTGCCTCCTGCCGCCGGGCCTGGATGAAGACGTACGCCCCCTCCTCCACGAACAGCCTGGCGCCCGCCAGGGCCATTCCGGTAGAACCGCCGGTGATCACCGCTACCTTGCCATCGAGCTTTCCCACGATCACTCCGTTGCATTGATGGGTATTGCGATAAAAACCCGACGCGGAATTTCTGTACCGAATTCTTTAAACCGCTCAGCTCGGGCCCAAATGAACGATGCCATTGGCGTGAACTGTGTGTCCAAGACCCTTTTCCGCCGTGGTGATACCTTGGGGGCATTGCCGGACCGGGAGGTTCCATGGATCTGGACCTGCGCAAGCTGCGCTACTTCGTCGCCGTCGCCGACAGGCTGCACTTCGGCCGCGCCGCCGAGGATCTGCACATCGCGCAGCCGGTGCTCAGCCGGCAGATCCGCGCGCTCGAACACGAGCTCGGCGCCACGTTGTTCACGAGGAACAGCCACGGCGCAGCGCTGACCGACGCGGGTCGACAGCTGCTGGACGACGCCGGTCCGCTGCTCGCCTCCGCGCACGCCGTCCGGCACCGGGTTTCCGCCGCCGCCCACGGCAGCAAGCGTTTGGTGGTCGGCTTCCGGGCCGGCATCCCGGTCATCCCGGCGGCGCGGGAGTTCGAGACGCGGCACCCGGATGTGGTCGTGGACGTGCAGCGCCTGGAGTGGGACGACCAGGCCCCGATGCTGCTCGACGGCCGCGTCGACGTCGGCTACGTGCGGCTGCCCATCGACGAGACCGGCCTGCGCCTGACGCCGCTCTACACCGAGCCGCTCATGGTGGTGCTGCCCGCCGGACACCGGTTGGCCGGCAAGGAAGAGGTCACCGAGGCCGACCTGGCCGGCGAGCCGCTGGTCTGGCACGCCGACCCGAGCACGCAGCCCACCAGGCGCCCCCACCCCGACTCCGGGCTCCGGGTGCGCGGGGTGGAGGAGAAGCTCGAGCACGTCGCGGCCGGCCGGGGTATCTCGTTCGCGGGGCGTTCGGAGACGGTGTTCTACTCACGTCCGGACATCAGCTACGTGCCCGTCCCGGATCTCGCGCCCGAGCAGATCTACCTCGCCATGGCGGCGTCGCGCACCTCGCCTCTGGCCGACGATTTCTTCGCCGCGGCTCAGGCGACGGCCGATATCACCGCGGAGTGCGGGAACTACGAGATGTGGCAGCGCGCGAACGACGCCGTTTCCAAGCGCGCCTGATCGGCTCGGCCGGCACCAGCGGCACCGATGAGTTTCCCGCGTCGTCCCGGTCTCTGTCTGGAGACCGACCGACGGAAAGGCGAGAACCATGCGGAAACTGCGCTACGGGATGAACGTGAGCCTGGACGGCTATATCGCCGCGCCCGGCGACAACATCGGCTGGAGCGAACCTAACGACGAGCTGTTCCAGTGGTGGCTCGACGAGGAGGTGGCGATCGAGCTGTTCCTGTACGGGCGCAAGCTGTGGGAGATCATGAGCTCCTACTGGCCGACGGGCGACCAGCAGCCGGACGCCACCCCGGCGCAGATCCAGTTCGCGCGGAACTGGCGGGACACGCCCAAGGTGGTGTTCTCGTCGACGATCGACACGGTCGACTGGAACGCCCGCCTGTTCGACGGCGACGCCATCGCGGAGATCACGCGGCTCAAGGCCGAGGACGGCGGGCCGATGCGGGTCGGTGGCGCGGCGATCGCCGGGGCCGCCATGCGGGCCGGGCTGATCGACGAGTACGCGGTCGTCACCCATCCGATCCTCCTGGGTGGCGGCAGACCGTTCTTCGCCGCCCTGGACGGCTGGGTGAAGCTGAACCCGGTGGAGACACGGACGTTCCCCGGCGGTGTGGTCATGAACCGGTACGAGACGAGGCGCTGAGCCCGACCTCACCCGATTCGGACGACGCGCGGGGCCCGTTCCCGACGCATCCTGGCGTCGAGAGTGAGGTCAAAGATGTGTCGTTGGCTCGCGTATTCAGGTTCGCCAGTGCTCCTGGAGGACCTGCTCTACAAGCCCGAGAACTCACTGGTGGTGCAGAGCAGGCACTCACGGCTGGGCGCGGAGACCATCAACGGTGACGGTTTCGGCGTCGGCTGGTACGGCGCCCTGGAGGAACCCGGTGTCTACCACAGCACCGAGCCGGCCTGGAACGACCGCAACCTGCAGGAGATCTCGGCCCACGCTGCCGCTGGGCGGGTCTTCGCCCACATCCGCGCCTCGACCGGCACGGACGTGCAGCAGTCCAACTGCCATCCGTTCCGTCATCACCGCTGGCTCTGGATGCACAACGGGTCCATCGCGGACTTCGCGGCGGTGAAGCGCGACCTGGCGATGGCCGTCGACCCTGCCCTCTACCCGGGGATCGAGGGATCGACGGACTCCGAGGTCTTCTTCTACCTGGCCCTGACCTTCGGGCTCGAGGAAGACCCATCCGGAGCTGTGGCCCGAGCGGTCGGCCTCATCGAGGAGACGGGACGACGCCACGGCGTCGAGCACCCGATCCAGATGACGGTGGCCACCACCGACGGGGATACCACCTGGGCGTTCCGCTACTCCAGCGTGGGCAAGTCCCGGTCGCTGTTCCACAGCACCGACGTCTCCACGCTCCGTCACCAGTACCCGGACAACCCCGTGCTCCACGAGCTCTCCGACGACGCACGGCTCGTGGTGTCCGAACCGCTGGGGGACCTGCACGGGGCGTGGCGGGAGGTGCCGGAGTCCTCGTGCCTCGTCGTGCGGGGCGGCCGGGAGGAGCTGCGCGAGTTCGCGCCCTCGCCGGCCCTGGGGTGACGGCCGGAGCGGATCCCAACGAGACGCCCGAGCAGTCGCGACATGCTCGAGATCCCCGTCCGCCTCGGGCGCCACGATGCCGTTCCGGGGGTGGTCGAGCGCGGCCATCGTGCCCTCGACGAGCTGAGCGCACTTTGCTAGTCGCGTGGCGAAGCACGCCTCTCTGAAACCTGAGCGGTGGAGCTTCGCGCTCCCCGGTTCCGCAGATCACCGACCAGGAGCCCGGTGGCAAATATCAGCCAGGTGGGGACCTGCACGACGGCAGCCACCTTGAGGACGAGCATTGCCCACTCGTCGTCCCCGATGCCGGCGTAGTTGATCCCCAGGACGACGACGACCAGCGCGAGGGCCAGGCCAAGTGCGGCCCAGACATTACGGACACCCAGCGGACGGAGGAGGCCAACGGCGATGAGGACCGCCGCGAGCGGAACGGCCGCCCCTACGAGCGCCACCAGAAGGGCTGACCCGACTCCCGACAAGATGCGACTACCGCCGCCGCCGACCACGAAATAGACCAGGTACGCCACCGTGGTAACGCCGAGCGCCACCGGAGTCAGGACGAGGAACCGCCGCACGGTCTGCATAGGCACATGGTGTCCGGTACGCATCGTGATGACCAGGAATACCGCCTGACCCTCGCGTGGTACGGCGTCGTCCTGGGCCTTGAGACCGATCCACGGTGACAGTGCGGTCTAGCCTGGCGGTGTGATCCTCGACGTTCCCGAACAGGTCCGCAAGACGGTCATAACCGGCGGGAACGAGTCCTGGCTGGACGAACTGCCGGGCATGGTCAACTCACTGGCCCAGGAGTGGTCGCTGACGATCGGGTCCAGCCTCGCGGGCGGTCACGTCGCCCTAGTCGTCGAGGCCACGCTGGTCGACGGAACTCCGGCGGTCCTCAAGATCGGCGTGCCGGGTCGGGACATCGGGCCGGAGGCCACGCTGCTGAGCCTGGCGGACGGCGAGGGATGCGCCAAGCTGTTGAGCGAAGACGTGGATCGGCAAGCCCTTCTGCTGGAGCGCCTCGGGGCTCCGATGTACGACATCGTGGCCGACCCTGTCAGCCGCCACAGCTTGCTGTGCGATGTGGCGGTTCGCCTGTGGCGTCCGATCGGCCCCGAGATCGATCTTCCAACCGGCGCGAATCTGGCTGAGCAGTACGCCCACCGGCTACCAGGACTCTGGGAGCAGGCGGACCGGCCGTGTTCGCCGGCCACCGTGGCGGACGCGCTGGAATGCATGAACCGTCGTCGCCTAGCTCACGACGATCAGTCCGCGGTTCTGGTCCACGGCGACATCCACGAGCTGAACGCCCTGCAGGCGAGTGACGGCAGCTACAAGCTCATCGATCCAGCCGGGCTGCGGGCCGAACCGGCGTGCGATCTCGGCACCATCGTGCGCTGCAACCCGGACCTCGGCGACGACCTTCGGGCGCGGACCGAGCGACTGGCATCGCGCACAGGCGTGGATGCCACCGCCATCTGGGAATGGGGAACCACCCACCGTGTCTTCAGCGGCGTCTACGCCTGCAGCATCGGCTTTCAGCCGTTCGGAGAGCTGCTGCTGGCCGAAGCGGATCGGCTCAACGCATAGCTACCGGATCGCGGAGCGACCGCGGTTTGGATGCCCGGGCCGGAGAATCATGGGCGGACGAGCCGGTGCGTACGCCGGGTTCTCCTGACGGTTGTCCTGCTATGGGTTCGGGTGGTCGGCCACCCACTGTGCCCTCTCGCGTCGCACCGACCTGGCTTCCTCAAGCACCCCACGTGGAACCGCGTAGTTGCTGAGCAGCACCACAGCGACCTGCCCGTCCGGGTCATGCAGCAACTCACTGGCAGTTGCTCTTGGAGCACGCCTTGGTATAGCTCGTCCACCCGCTGCCACTAGCCGCGCCGACCGTTGTCAGAGCTGCAAAGGCCAGTTCTGGGATGGCAAGAGCTGGGCAGAAGACCAAGCCCACCGCCAAAGGTCTCCGGTTGCTGGACAAGGAATTCGTGCGGAACATGATCTTGCCACTCGAAAAGAGGGTCACCCTGTGAGGAATCTCGAAAGAATATGCATTCACACGGGTGGGAGGATTGTGGAAAGGAAACGGCATGAGCCGCAAGTTCCGGATGTCATTGCTGGCCGCCTGTATTGCAGGAGGGACCCTCGTCACCATCCCGACTGGAGCAAGCGCGGAGCCCTCGGACTCATCCCCGGCTTCGGTCAGGTCCGAGTTCACCGAACTTGAACTGTTCAACTCACCGGAGCTGATGGGACAGCCCGAGGCCACGGCATCCACGCCTGGCACAGACCTCGTGAGTCAGACCAGCACTACATTGCAGGCCGCGCGGTTCACTGTCACGTGCATCATCAAGGCTCATGACCCGCACCCTTCAAGTGGCGCCGGGAAAAGGTACGTGATCTTCAAGTCCACAGTGAAGTGCTCGGGCACTGGCTCGTTTCCTCCCACGGTGACAGTTCGTGTCAAAGGCGGGCTGTTCTACGACTACGCCTCCAAGGCCGGGGACACGAGCAACATCCACTGGGTCCAGGCCAAGTCCAGCTCCGAGACGCGAACCGTGCCGGTGAACGGCGTCACGCTCAGGGCCCCGTTCTACACACCACGCAACGGTCGAGTGGGCGCGACGGGCAAGGGTCATTTCCAGGAGACGAGCACGATCACCATCATTTCCCCGACCGGCCAGAAGGTCGGTAGTTCGACCTCCAATGTGCGGTGGTATAACGTCGGATAAACCGGAGCGCCTAGGTGGGGGCTCGCCCACCTAGGCCGCTGCCGGCAAATCGTCGGGGTCAGGTGTCAGCCAGAGAAGTCCGAGGCCTAGATCGTTCGTGATTCGGATCGCAAGCGCATAGCGTGCGCCCGGTCGTTGCGCGACCTGCTCTTGCGCCCAGGCCAGAACATCCGAATGGGTCTGGTTGTCGATGTCATACACATCCCAGCCCTGGGTATCGTGGACGATGAAGACGCGATAGTCCTGGACATCTGCCTCCCATTGCGTGTCACGCTCGTCCACCAGCCGCGCCTCAATAGCCATAGCGCTTCCTCTCCAAGCGAACCAACTCCAAGCGAATCGGACACCACCCAAGAACCTGGACGTGCCAGAATCTCAGCTCACGGTAAACCCTAGACGGATTCCCAGTCCGCCCTTTCGAAGACTATGCGCCACCGACGTCACGCCCCGCTGCGCGACGCCGCAACCAGAACCACCGGCACACCGCAATCCAGGCCCGCCGCGACGAGAAACATCGATGGGTGTCCATCCCACAGCTCGCGGCCGAGTGGACACCTACTCGCACCTGTGGCCGGACGACGACGACCGGACCCGCGACGCTGTGGACAGTGTTCTCGGCGCAGTTTCTGCGGACTCTCTGCGGACTGCGCACACTGTGGCAGCCTGAATGCCCAGGCCAAGGCTCTAAAAGCGAACGAGCCGGTCTGTACGCCGGGTTCTCCCGGATGGTGTGCTGGTATGTCTCGCGGTGTCCGACAAGTGGGTTGGGCACCGCGAGATCGTTGGAAATTCGCGGTTCCGCCGGGTCCGGGGCGCGTTGGTGGAGGTGACGTCGCATGGGCTTTCACTCCCGATAGAAGACCTCGTCGTCCTCGCTCGGTACGAGCGGCGCGAACTGCCGAAGCTCGTCGCCGCGGATCATCCACAGCCGGAAGAAGCCCTCTTCCTGGTCCATCACGAACAGTTGCGCCGCGTTCGCCTCGCGCCACGGCATCTCGAAGAAGCGCTGCCGGACAGCATCAAGGTCAGCATGGTTCAAGGCTCCTGCCCACATCTCGCACTCGGGCGCCTTCCACCCGCCCCATTGGTTGTCCTCCGTGCTTGTGAGCAACCTCAGGTACCCCACTCCGCCACGCTCAGGACTCGACCGGAGGGGAGCCTCCGTCCGAAGCCACTCGCTCAGCGCCTCCGCGTTCTCGGTGTCGTCCACATCGACCGAGATCATGACGTTCGCCACCCAGCTCATAGCGATCGTTCTACCGGAGCGGACCGCAGGTCACCACAGGATGGGGTCGAGCTGGCCCTGAGCGGTCATGAACAGAGCGGGGTCTCGCGAGAGGCGTTCCAGGTGCTGGCGTTCGCGACGGCGATGAGCCCGGACCTGGCCGCCGTGGGGAAGAACGCCGCGTGTTTCGTGTTCTCTGCTGCCCGTGATAGAAACGCCTCATCGGGCGTCTACGCAGGTCGCCCCATATTTCGATGGATAATTTAGATGGATGTCGACGGGTGGAGAGGCATGCCTGACCTGGAACCGCAGCCGAGCGGGGGCCGGGTCGCGCTGGTGGACCTGACCGGTGCAGAGGACATGACTGCGGCACTACGCAAGCTGCAGGACCAGTGGGGGCCGGTGGCCCCCGTGGACCTGGAGCCAGGAGTACCGGGCTGGCTCGTGCTGGGGCACGCCGAGGTCATGGAGGTGATGCGCACCGAGAGCGTCTTCGCCCGGAATCCACGGCACTGGAGAGAGCAGCTACCACCGCAGTCGACCCTGCACGCCATCCTGTCCCCGACCGGACGGCGGAACCTGTACTTCGCGGACGGCGCGGAGCACCGGCGGCTGCGGCTCCCGGTGGACGAGGCGTTCGCCGACATGGACGAGGTCCGGACGGCAGCGCTCGTGCGCGTCGTCTGCGCCCGGCTCATCGACTCGTTCGCCGCCAAGGGCAGTGCGGACCTGATGGGCGAGTATGCGGCGGCGGTGTCGTTCCTGGCGGTGTCGGGCATGTTCGGCTTCGACGAGCGGCAGGGGGTCGACCTGTTGCGCTGCGCGAGCGAGATCTTCGGGCACGGCGGCGATCCCGTGTCAGCCCTGGTCCGGATGGACCAGATCGTGATGGACCACGTCATCGCGACCCGGGCGGAGCCAGGCCCGAACCTGACCACCAGCTTCATCAAGCACCCGAATTTCGAGGACGACACCGAGATCGTGCACTCCATGGTGATCGCGATCTGCGCGGCCAACGAGATGCTCGTGACCTGGATCGCGGCCACACTTCGCCGCATGCTCACCGACCCCCGGTACACCGGTCGCGTCACCGGCGTGCGCCGCGGCCTGGACGACGCGATGGACGAGACGCTGTGGAGCGAGCCGCCCGTGGCGAACCTGCCCGCCCGGTACGCCGTGACCGACTGCACCCTCGGCACCGCCCAGATCCGCGCCGGTGACGCGATAGTGATGGGCGTGGCCGCCGCGAACAACGACCCGCGGGTACGCACCAGCGACGACCTCTTCGAGGCGGGCAACCGGTCGCACCTGTCCTTCGGCGTCGGGCCGCACGCGTGCCCCGCCAAGCGCCCCGGGCGGCTCGTGGTCAAGATCGCGGTGGAGAGCCTCATGGAGCGGCTCGACCTGAGACTCACCGACCCGGTGGTGAAGTGGGCGCCATCGCCGTGGTCCCGCTACCCGTCCACGCTGCCGGTGACGTTCACTCCCGAGCGCCAGGCCGCCCGCACGCCTGCCCGCGTCTGACCTGCCCCTGGAGCGTCAGACGGCATCGAGGTGCGCCTTGCCGTTCACGCAAGTCTTCGTGCGCCAGGCTGGGGGACTCAGGCCGTGACGGCGAGGGTCTCCGGGTGCGCACCCAGGACTCGACCTCGTCCACCGCAGCCTCCCCGAGGCGTCGCACCTCTCCGCCGACCGACCCGGCAATGACGGTGTCGTTCGTGGCGAACCGAGAGGGGGGCCTTCGACACCGGGGTCGGCGTGGCAGGCGGTTGCCGAGGCTGCCAGGTTGCGCCAACGGCGCACAAGACTACGCACACCGTCACATGGCTGCCTCATAGTCACTTCTTTACGCAATAGTCACACGGCGACCCGCAAGGGCCGTATGTTCTGCCCGGTATGCACGTTATGTTTAACGTTGTCCGTCGGCAGACGAGATGGTGTCTTGGCTGAAGAAGGAGCCCCCAGTGCCTGACCACAGCGGTAGATCCCGGAAGACGACAGACGCCGTCGCAGCCAGTTCGGACCGCGATGCCCGCCGCCGCGTGACCAAGCTGATCCGGCACCTGAGCACGCCCGAAGGGCGCGCCGACCCCCACGCCGTCTACGACGAGCTGCGGGCCATGGGCCCGGCGGTACGCATGCCGTGGGGAGCCTGGATGGTCACCTCGCACGGCGCGAGCCACGAGGTGCTCAGCGGATCCGGCTGGCGCACCGTGGACGCCGCCTGGCGCACCGCGCGCCAGCCGACGTGGGTGCGGCACCCGGGCCTGAAGTTCCTGCACGACTCCGCGCTCGGCACCAACCCGCCCGGGCACGCCGGGCTGCGCCGCAGCCTTGGCTCGTTCGTCTCGCCGCAGTCGGTCGCTGACCTCACACCGCAGATCGTCCAGACCGTCCACGAGTACCTCGACCGGTTCGATGCGGTGCTGCGCGCCGACGGCGAGGCGGACTTCGGAGCCCTGGTCGGCGACCGGCTGCCCATGGCGGTGCTCTGCATCGTTCTCGGGCTGCCGCGCGAGGACATCCCGCTGCTGTGCGAGATGAGCCGCAAGCTCTCGAACGTGCACGACCTCGCGCCGAGCAAGGCGCGGATGGCGCAGGCCGACCGCGCGGGCAAGCTGTGGAACGCGTACTGGGAACAGCTCGTAGCCCAGCCCAGACCCCGGCTCCCGGAGGACTCCCCGCTGGGAGAGTGGCTCGACACAGAGACCGACCCCGCGGTGCGCGCGGTGGCCGGCTCCCAGCTCAACGTCATGATCGAGGCGGGCCTCGAGACGACGACGTCCCTGCTGTCCGACGGCGTGGTGCAGCTCCTGCGCCGGCCCGACCAGGCCACGTGGATGCTCGAGCACCCGGAAGCCGTGCACGGCGCCGTCGAGGAGCTGGTCCGCTTCGTATCGCCCGTACAGCTCATGACCCGGTACGCGGCGCAGGACACGGAGCTGCCGGGCGGCATCCCGGTGACAGCCGGGCAGATCGTGCACGCCGTGGTCGCCGCGGCCAACCACGACCCCGACGCCTACGACTCGCCGCACGACCTGAACCTCTCGCGCCCACCCCGCCGCAACCTCGCCTTCGGCGTGGGCATGCACTACTGCCTAGGCGCGCCGCTGGCCCGTCTGGAAGCGACGACGCTGTTCCCCGAGGTGCTGCAGCGGTTCGATCTCGAGTTCGCCGGGCCAGTGGGCTACGACGAGACCCTCGCCTTCCGCGGAACACGTTCGGTGCCGGTACGGCGGCGACCCCGTCCAGCCGCGACCGCGGGTGCTGGTGCGGCGGTGGCCGCTGGTGAGAGCGCGTCCGCCGCCGGACCCGTCGTGGTCAACCGCGAGGACGCCGTGCTGGTGGTGACCCTCACGCGACCCCACGGCGACAACCGGCTCGACCGAGCGACGCTGACCGCCCTGGGCGACGTGCTCACGACGCTGCCCGACGACGTCGCCGCCGTCGTGCTGCGCGCCGAAGGGCGCCACTTCTGCATAGGCGGCGACCTGGACGAGCTCGGCCAGCTCGCCACCAACGACCCCGACGGCTACCGGAACCTCGTCGAGCTCAGCGACGAGGTGCTGCGCGCCTGGCGCACCTGCCCGGCGGTGACAGTCGCGGCGCTGCACGGCAACGTCGCCGGAACAGGGCTCGGGCTGGCGGTCGCGAGCGACCTGCGCGTGGCCGCCGAGGACGCACGGTTCCGCGCGCCCGAGACGGTCGTCAGCATCCCGGTGGGTCCGAGCGAGGTGCTGGACCGCCTGGTCGCCGAGATCGGTTCCGGCCGGACCCGCGCGATGCTGCTGCTCGGCGATGCCATCAACGCCCAGGAGGCGCTGGAGGGCGGGCTCGTGCAATCCGTCGTCCCGACCGAGAACGTGTGGGCCGAGGCCAAGCGCCTGGCCCGGCGCATCGCCCGGCGCGACCGGGAGGCTATCCGCGTCACCAAGCAGACGATGGCCCGGCTTCCGCACGACGGTCCCGATCCGACGGAGGGCACCGACGTGTGGGAAGCACCACTAGCCCAGGCCCTGCGGCGCCGGATCACCCTTGCCGACGCGAGGTAGCGACTCCGACCCGTCGACCCGGACGCCGGCAAGTTCACGTTCAAGGAGCACGCCGAACACTGGCGGACGCTCCAGGTCCATCGGGGCAACACAGAGGACCAGGTCGACGTGGTTCTTGAGGACTGATGCTCCGATGCAGGTCAGGGCCTTAAAAGCGGACGAGCCGGTCTGTACGCCGGGTTCTGTTCCCGCGCGCGGTTGCCCCCGCGCGGGCGACGGTCATCCATCTAGGCCCTGCGTTGCCGCAGGGCTCGAGCGGTCTACCCGACTGTGCTTCTCCAGAAGAGAATCGGGCGGGCAGCCCTCAAACACAGCCTGTCTGACCTTGCTCCAGGTGGGGTTTACCTAGCCGCCGCCGTCACCGGCGGCGCTGGTGGTCTCTTACACCACCGTTTCACCCTTACCCCCGGTCCGAAGACCGAGGGCGGTCTGTTTTCTGTGGCACTGTCCCGCGGGTCACCCCGGGTGGCTGTTAACCACCACCTTGCCCTGTGGAGCCCGGACGTTCCTCGGCGGGCACCCGAAGGTGCCCGACGCGACCGCCCGACCGACTCGTCCGCAGGTAGAAGAGTACCTGCCGGACGCCGGTTCACACGTCCACGCGGTACCCGAGCGTCAGCTCGTCCCCCGACACCCCGCGGATCCCCCAGTTCTCGCGCGGGCTCTCCAGGATCACGACCTCCAGGTCGTCCGCCGTCAGCCCGAGGCGCGGCGCGACGTCGTCGTACAGGGCGGCGATCAGCGCGCGTTTGGCCTCACGGCTGCGGCCGGTGAAGCAGACGATCTCCACGACCAGGTAGGCGTCCGAGCGCGGAGCGACCAGGTCGCCGTCGTCCAGCAGGAGGAAGCGGTGGAACCGCTTCTCCGGCGGGAGCTGCCAGGTGCGCACGAGCACCTCGTGGAGCGCGTCGGAGACCTCCGAGCGTCGTCCGCCCCAGACCGACCGGTTCCCGTACACCTTGACCTGCGCCATGGCCGCCCACCCTAGTGGCCCCGCCCAGGACACTTAGGCTAGGCGGGTGCTCCTGCTCCTCCCGCCCTCCGAGGGCAAGACGCCCGCGCCCGACGGCACCGCTCCCCTCGACCTCACCACGCTGGCCCACCCGGAGCTCACCGCCCGGCGCGAGCAGGTGCTCGCCGAGCTCGCGCGGGTCAGCGCGCGGCCCGACGCGACGGCGGCGCTCGGGGTGAGCGACGGGCTCACCGAGGAGGTGGCGCGCAACATCACCCTCCACGCGGCGCCGGCGGCCCCCGCGGCCGAGGTCTACACGGGCGTCCTGTACGCGGCGGCCGGCCTCGCCGCCCTGCCCGACGCCGCCGCGCGGCGCGCCGAGGCGAGCGTCCTCACCTTCTCGGGGCTGTGGGGCGTGGTCGCCCCCGGCGACCGCATCCCCGCCTACCGGCTCGGCATGGGCGTCGGCCTGCCCGACGCCGGCCGGCTCGCCACGTTCTGGAAGCCCGCCCTGGCCGAGGTGCTCGACGCGCGGGCCGCGGGCGACGTCGTCGTGGACTGCCGGTCCGCTACCTACGTCGCGGCCTGGAAGCCGCGGACGACGCCCGCCGCCGACGGCACGCCGTCCGCCGAGTGGGTCGAGGTGCGCGTGCTGCGCGAGACCGACGGGAAGCGGACCGTCGTGTCGCACAACGCCAAGCACACGCGCGGGGTGCTGGCCGGGCACCTGCTGCGCCGCGAGCACGAGGCCCGGACCAGCGAGGACGTGCTCAAGGCCGCCCAGGAGCTGGTGGGATCCGTGGTGCTCACCGAGATCGGCTCGGGCAAGGACCAGACGCTCATCGAGGCGAACCTTCTGGACGGCAAGCCGCGCGGACCACGGACGCTGGAGCTGGTCCTGGCCTAGACCGTCGGCAGGGCTCCCTGCTGAACATCCCCTTTGAGGCCCGGGTTTC